>JAOPUS010000155.1 GCA_025963345.1 Blastococcus sp.
GGTGACGCAGGAACTGCGACGCCGCGGCCGGCCGGTGCGCATCCTGGTGCTGACGTCCTTCAGTGATCCCGACCTCGTGGTCGACATCGTCCAGGCGGGGGCGGACGGCTACCTGCTCAAGGAGAACCAGGCCGAGACGATCCTGGACGGCGTGCGGGCGGTCGCAGCCGGCCGTGCACCGGTCGACCCTACGGTGGCCAGGTCGTTGCTGGCAGAGGTCCGCCAGCGCGCGCCCGGCGAGGTTCTGACCGAGCGGGAACGTGAGGTCCTCGAACTGGTGCGCGCAGGGAATCCCAACAAGTTCATCGCACGCCGGTTGCAGATCAGCGAGCGCACCGTCAAGGCGCACGTGACACACATCTTCCAGCGCATCGGGGTGGCCGACCGTACGCAGGCCGCGCTGTGGGCAGAACGGCACCTGCGCCCTGCCGGCGTGCCAGGAGAGCGATCGTGATGCTGCACCACCAGTTTGCACGCGGCACGTCGAACGACGAGCCCGCTCCGATGCCCCGCGACCCCCGCCACCGGCCGGTGGTGCTCAGCGTGGCGGCGCGACACGCCCGGTTCCGACATCATCCAGCGACTTTGTCCGTCGCCCTGGGCTTCTCTCTGCTCCTGGTCTCCCTGCTGACCGTCACGCTGGTCAGCGCCTGGGCGGGGTGGCGCGTCGCGGTATCCGCCCCTGAGAGGACCGTGGTCACAGCGTCTCCGGTCGTGCCACGGGGCACGCCCCTCGAACCCCGCGGACCAGAGGTCCAGGGCCTGCCGGTTCCTGCACCGGCACCGGCATCGGCACCGGCACCGGCGGCCGAACTGGTGGTGGCCCAGGCGCGGACAGCTGAAGGAATCGGGGTCGCGGACCAGCCGAAGACGATCCCTCCGGTCGTGGCAGAGACCACGACGCCCGCCCTCGCGCAGGGCGGCTTGGCTGCCACAGATCCCGGACGGCTCCCCGTGGTCACCGTTCCGGCGGCCGACCCACCGGCGCAGCAGCACCTTTCCGCGTCGGCGAGGACGGCGACCGCCGCACCGACCACGAGCAGGGCTTCCGATCCCCGACCGGCTGCGACCCCCGCCGCCACCAGCCCCGCCGCCACTACCCCGGCAGCGGCAGCCCCGGCGGCCACGTCCGTTGGGACGCGGGGTCACAGGGACGACTCCTCCGCACCCGGGAGTGCGCGTTCGCCCCGTGGCCCGGGCGCCGAGTCCTCGGACCGATCGGCGTCCGGAGCGCAGATGGCGGGTCGTGCGCCTGCCGCATCGGAGGACCCCCGTCGTAAGGACGCCGCACCGTCGACGCAGGACGGGTCCCTACGGAGCGGCGGGCACGATCGGGCCGAGGGCCGGCCCGACCACGGCCTGGGGAGGCAGAGCCCGTCAGCGCGTACGGAGGAGCAGGGCCATGAACATCGCGTCGGTGCCGTGCCGGTGCGGCCACAGCTGCCCGTAGTCCCCCCGGGCAACGCCGGGCACCTCGGGGAGCAGCGGCGCCACAGGTAGCACCTCGACGTCGTCCCGCGCTGCCGCGGCGTCCACGACGCCCACGGTCTCCGCGTTGTGCGGTGAGCAGGTCACGTAGGCCACGACACCGCCGACACGCACCGAGGCCAGCGCGCTGTCGAGCAGCGCCGTCTGCAGCTCGACCAACGGCGGGACGTCGTCCGGCGTCCGGCGCCAGCGCACCTCCGGCCGGCGCCGCAGCGCGCCCAGCCCGGTGCAGGGCGCGTCCAGCAGCACCCGGTCGAAGGATCCCGGCGCCCAGGGGGGCTGGGTCCCGTCGGCGGCGAGCACCTCGACGTCCGCCTCGCCGGCCACGGCCTTGGCCACCAGCTCGGCGCGGTGCGGCGCGCGGTCAGCGGCGGTGATGTGAACCCCGTCCGGCCGCACGGCGGCCAGCAGTCCGGTCTTGCCGCCCGGGCCCGCGCACATGTCGAGCCAGGCGGCGTCGGATCCCTCCAGCGGCGCGCGCGTGAGCAGCAGCGCGGCCAGCTGACTGCCCTCGTCCTGCACTGCCGCGGCGCCGGAGCGCACCGACGACAGTCGGCCCGGGTCGCCACCGTGCAGCCGGACGGCGAACGGTGACCACGGTCCCGGTTCCCCGCCGGACTCCTCCACCAGCGCGTCACGGCCGATCCGGCGGGCGACCAGGTGCACCTCCGGCGCGGCGTCGTCGGCCAGCAACGCCGCCTCGAGTTCCTCCTCGCCGCCCAGCGCCTCGCGCCAGGCGTCGACGATCCAGCGCGGATGGTTCGTAGCCAGGGCCAGCCGCTCGGCCGCGTCCCCGCCCAGGGTGGCCAGCCACTGCTCGCGGTCACCGCGGGTGGCGACCTTCCGCAGGACGGCGTTGACCAGCCCCGAGGCACCGGTGCCCACGATGCCGCGGGTGAGGTCGACGGTGGTGTCCACCGCGGCGTGCGACGGCACCCGGAGATCGATCAGCTGGTAGGCGCCGAGCCGGAGCAGGTCGAGAACCCGCGGGTCGAGCTCGGCCAGCGGCCGCGACACCAGCCCCGTGAGCACCGCGTCGAGGGTGCCCTGCGCCCGCAGCGTGCCGTAGGCCAGCTGCGTCGCGAAGGCCGCGTCGCGCTCCTCCAGCTGCCGCTCGCGCAGCAACTGCGGGAGCAGCAGGTTGGCGTAGGCGGCGCGGGAGGAGACGCCGTCCAGCACGTCGTAGGCGGTCAGCCGCGCGCCGTCGAGCACCGGACGGCGGGTGGCCGGATGCCTGCGCTGTCCCGGCCGGGGACCGCTGGACGATCGGCGCGGGGATCCCGTCATGCGCCCACCCGTTCCCCTGCGACCGGGCGCGCGCCGCGGGCCCAGTCGGCGGCCGGGAACATGCGCTTGCCGGCCGGCTGCACCATCCCGAGGCGGACGGCGCCGTGGCCAGTGCCCACGAGCACGCCGTCGGGCCCGGCCGAGACCTCACCGGCGGGTAGCTCGACGTCCGGCAGCGGTTCGACGGGGCCCAGCCGCAGCCGCTCCCCGCGCCACGTCGTCCATGCTCCGGGAGCCGGCGTGACCCCGCGGATCCGACGGTCGACGACGTGCGCGGGCAACGCCCAGTCGATACGGGCGTCGGCGGGGTCGATCCGCGGCGCCAGGCTTATCCCCTCGGCGGGCTGCGGTTCGGCCACCAGCGTGCCGGCGGCGACCCCGTCGAGGGTCGCGACCAGCAGTCCGGCCCCGCTCACGGCGAGCCGGCCGAGCAGGTCACCGGCTGTGTCCCTCGGGCCGATCGCCTCGGTGACCGTCCCGAAGACGGGCCCGGTGTCCAGCCCGGCCTCCAGCCGGAACGTCGAGGCGCCGGTGATCTCGTCGCCGGCCATGATCGCGTGCTGCACGGGCGCCGCACCGCGCCAGGACGGCAGCAACGAGAAGTGCAGGTTCACCCAGCCGTGCCGCGGCAGGTCGAGGGCCGCCTGCGGCACGAGCGCGCCGTAGGCGACGACCGGTGCGCAGTCGACGGCGAGGCCGGCCAACTGCTCCAGGAACTCCGGCTCGCGCGGCGAACGCGGCTGCAGCACGGGCAGGCCGGCGGCGTAGGCCCGCTCGGCCACCGGGGAGCGGCTCTCCGTCCGGCCGCGCCCGGAGCGCGCGTCGGGCCGGGTCAGGACGGCGACGACCTCGTGGTCGGAGGCCAACAGCGCCTCCAGCGAGGGGATGGCGGGCGCCGGCGTACCGGCGAACAGGAGCCTCAGTGGGGACTCACCTTCACGACCGGTGCGGGCACGGGCAGGTACTCGGCCATGCCCGCCCACTCGGCGGCCTCCAGCTCGGCGAGGGCCGCGGCGCGGGCCTCGGCGTCGAGCCGGTCCACGAACAGCACGCCGTCCAGGTGGTCGGTCTCGTGCTGCACCGCGCGGGCCAGCAGTTCCGAGCCCTCGATGCGGACCGGGTCGCCGTGCATGTTCCAGCCGGCGGCGACCACGTGCAGGTGCCGGCGGCAGTCCCAGCGGAACCCGGGTATGGACAGGCAGCCCTCCGGTCCCTCCTCGGTCTCCTCACCGACCGGCGTCACGTCGGGGTTGACCAGGTGGCCGACCTCCCCGTCGACGAACCAGGTGAAGACGCGCAGGCCGACGCCGATCTGGGGGGCGGCCAGGCCCGCGCCACCGGCCGCGAACATCGTCTCGGTCAGGTCACCGACGAGCCGGCGCAGCTCGGCATCGAAGTCGACGACCGGCGCGGCGGGGTTACGCAGCACGGGGTCGCCGAACAGCCGGATGGGGGTCACGCTCACCGGTCGATCGTAGGTGGCCCGAACAGGACCCCACCCGGGCCGTCAGTTGTTGATCATCGGCTGTGTGCGCGCGACACTGGCGGACACGCCGGACGGGCGTGCACGAAGACGATGATCAACTCGGGGAGGCCACCTCAGACCAGGTCGAGCGGGTCCAGTTGCACGCGTACGTGCTCGGTGACCTTCTTGGCGCTCCGCACGCCCTGGACCTCGGTCAGCGCGTGTGCCAGTGCCACGCCCCCGGTCCGCGGCACCCGGACCAGGTAGCGCTCCCGCTCGCCCTCCTGGCCCGGCCGCGGTGGCTCCGGCACGGGCCCGAGGAGGTCGGCCCCGTCGGGCAGCCGCAGCGCCTGGAGGAATTCGGCGAGTGCCGCCGGGGAACCGGAGAGGCTGGCGATCCGGGTGACCGGCGGGAAGCTGAGTTCGCGACGGTCGGCCAGCTCGCGCTCGGCCAGCCAGCCCGGGTCCCAGCGCACGAGGGCCTGGACGACGGGATGCGCCGCGTCGGCGGCGACCACGACCTGTCCGCCCGCGGCTGCCGGCCGCACCAGCGCGGCCGCGTTGAGCCAGCGACGCAGGGTCTCCTCGCCCGCCCGAAGGTCGGCCCGTCCCAGCAGCGCCCAGGAGTCCAGCAGCAGCGCCGCGCCGTACCCGCCCTCGGCCACCGGCTCGGCCCCCGGCGTGGCGACGACGAGCGAGGGACCGCCCGGCACCGTGGCGAGCACCCCGGACGTGCTCCCGGAGGTGCGCACCACCGCCCCGGGGAACGCCCTCGCGAGCTCCTCGGCCGTGCGGGACTCCCCCACGACGGCGGCGCGCAGCTTGGTTCCGTGGCAGTGCGGGCAGTCGAACGTGGCCGCCGGCCGGGCGCACCACCGGCAGGCGGGGATGCGTGCCCCGCCCGGACCCGGTCGCGGCGAGATGCCCAGCGGTCCCGCGCAGTGGGCGCACCGGGCCGGTGCCCGGCAGCGGGCGCAGGCCAGGGAGGGGACGTATCCCCGCCGCGGCACCTGCACCAGCACGGGAGCGCCCGCGGCCAGTGCCCTGCGGGCGGCCTCGTGCGCCATCGACGGCAGCCGCGCCGAACGGGCGGCGGGATCGCGGGCCAGCTCGAAGTCGTCGCCCAGTGGCTGGATCCGGGGCGCCGCCGAGCGCAGCACGGCCCGGTCGGCGACCAGCTCGTGCGCCCAGCCCGACTCGACCAGCAGTTCCGCCTCGGCGGTGCGCGACGTGCCCGCCACGACGGCGGCGCAGTTGTCCAGCCAGGCGCGCTGGACGAGCACGTCACGGGCGTGCGGATAAGGCGCGTGCTCGTCGGAGTGCAGATCGTCGCCGTCGTCCCAGACGACGACGAGACCGAGGTCGCGGACCGGCGCGAACATGGCTGCCCGGGTACCCAGCACGACCTGGGCGGCCCCCCGCGACGCGGCCAGGAACTGCCGGTAGCGCTTCTCCGGGGAGTCGTCGGCGCGCAGGACCGTGTACGAGTGCTCCGGCAGCAGCCTCCGCGCCGCGTCCGCGAGCCGGTCGAGGTCCTTGCCGTCGGGGACCACCACGAGCGCCCCCCGCCGTCCGGAGAGGGACGCGCGGCAGAGCTCGGCCAGCCGGGTCGGCCAGTCCTCACCGGGCAGTGCGGTCCAGACCGCCCGCGCCGGACGCCCCTCCGCCAGTGCCGACAGCAGGGCCGGGCCGGCCTGGTACCGGCCGAACCCGGCCGGGTCGGGTGGGCCGGGCAGCGCCTCCGGAGTGGGGGTCGGCCGCTTCTCCGCCGCGGCTCGGCGAGGTGGCAGGGCCAGCCGCAGGACGTCGCTGAGCGTCCCCGCGTACCGGTCGGCGACCACCCTCGCCAGGCGGGCCACCTGGGGGGTGAGGACCGGCTCGCCCGACGGCACGTGCGACAGCGGCAGGAGCTTGCCGGTGAAGTCGGTGGCATCGTCCAGCGACACCACGAACCCATCCAGGAGCTGACCGCTGAAGCGCACCCGGACCCGGCAACCGGCCTGCACCGTGTCGGCGAACTTCTCGGGGACGGCGTAGTCGAAGGGCCGGTCAAGGTGGGCGAGGGGAACGTCGACGACGACCCGGGCCACCCGTGGCATGCACGGGTGGCCCGGGTCGTCGGATGCAGCGGCGGCCCCGTTGCAGGGGCCCGCCGCGAGCGTGCGAGCGGTGGGAGGCAGTGGGGTCCTTTCTCAGGCGCCCGCGGTAGAGATGCCCACGGCTGACCGCAAGGCCTCGACCCGGTCCAGCCGCTCCCACGGCAGGTCCACGTCGGTCCGGCCGAAGTGACCGTAGGCCGCCGTCGGCGTGTAGATGGGTCGCAGCAGGTCCAGGTCGCGCACGATCGCGCCCGGGCGCAGGTCGAACACGGTGCTGATGGCCTTCTCGAGGAGGTCGTCGGCGATGCTGCCGGTACCGAAGGTCTCGACGAACAGACCGACCGGGTGCGCCGCGCCGATCGCATAGGCCACCTGCACCTCGCACCGGCGGGCCAGCCCCGCGGCCACGACGTTCTTGGCGACCCAGCGCATCGCGTAGGCGGCGGACCGGTCGACCTTCGACGGGTCCTTGCCGGAGAAGGCGCCACCACCGTGGCGGGCCATGCCTCCGTAGGTGTCGACGATGATCTTGCGGCCGGTCAGGCCGGCGTCGCCCATCGGACCGCCGATGACGAACTT
>JAOPUS010000159.1 GCA_025963345.1 Blastococcus sp.
GCGCGGACGGCCACCAGCCGTCGCGCCGGGCGATCTCCCGCTCGAACCCGTCAGCTAACCCGGTAGGCGGCTCATGGATGAGAAACGGAGCCGCCGCGTCATGGCGACCCCCCTTGGCCGCACGCCCGCCGCTGCCCGCAGCCGCAGGTCCTCCCGCCGTCCGGCACTCGCCGGGCGAGTGGTCCTCGCCGTCGCCGGCGTGGTCGGCGTCCTGTTCTCGGCGGTCCCCGCGCAGGCCGCTCCCCCCGCCACCTCGGGCGAGGCCGCCGCGCTGATCGCCGCCCGCGGCCACGAGCTCGAGGTGATCACCGAGCAGTTCAACGAGGCGCGCGAGACCCTCACCGCGCAGCAGGCCGCCGCCCAGACGGCCGCCGCGCAGCTGGAGCAGGCCACGGCCACGCTCGCCGGCGCCCAGCAGAGCGTCCGCGGCATCGCCCGGTCGGCCTGGACCGGCGAGGGGCTCGGCTCCTTCCAGGCGCTGATGACCAGCGACTCCGCCGACGACTTCGTCGACCGGATGTCCACGCTGCAGCTCGTCGCCGGACACCAGAACGGGATCCTCGAGGCGGCTGCCGGCGCGAACGTCGCCGCCGCCCAGGCCCAGGCCACCGCCCAGGACGCCGCCGCGCAGGCGCAGGCGACCTACGACAAGGTGGCCGCCCAGCAGGCCGACCTCCGGAAGCAGGTCGCCGAGTACCAGGCGGTCTACGACCAGCTCAGCGCCCAGGAGCGGCAGGCGGCTACCGACGCACACGGGAACCGGGCGAGCCGCTCGACCGAGCGGGAGCCGGCCGCGGCCAGTGGCCCCGTCGTGGCCAACAGCGAGGCGGCGCAGATCGCCATCGACACCGCCATGGCCCAGCGCGGCAAGCCCTACGTGTGGGCTGCTTCCGGGCCCGGCTCCTTCGACTGCTCCGGCTTGACGGCGTATGCCTACCGCGCGGCCGGCGTCAGCCTGGCGCACTCCAGCGCCCTGCAGTCCAAGACCGGTCAGGCGGTCTCCCGGGCCGACCTGCAGCCCGGCGACCTCGTCTTCTTCTACAGCCCGGTCAGCCATGTGGGCATCTACATCGGCAATGGCCAGATGGTGCACGCGCCGACCTCCGGCGATGTGGTGAAGGTGGCCAGCGTCGACTCGATGGGTGGTTTCAACGGGGGCCGGCGGATCGCCGCCTGACTGCTCACCACCTCCGACGGAGCCCCGGCCGCGCATCGCGACCGGGGCTCCGTCGCGACCCCTGGGGTGCTCCTCGGGGTCGCCGCACTGCTCAGTTCCGTGCCGTCGACCCCGCCTCCGGGCTGACCTGCAGCAGCAGGCCCCAGACGAACGTCGCCCGCACGTCGCCCGGCAGGTGCACCTCCCACCGGGTGACCACCCCTGGGTCCACACTCGCGGCACCGGGGAGGCCGATGACGTCGTCCAGGACGTGCTGCCACACCCGGAGGTCCGTGACGGTCGCCGGGGGCACCGGCGAGCCCGGTGCCCGCACCAGGTGCTCGTTGAGCACCGAACCCCCGGGGCCGCTCAGCACCTCCCAGTAGAGGTGCGGCCACAGGGGCAGCGGCCAGCGTCGGACCTCGACGTCGAGGTCGCCGAACCGGCGGTCCTCCACCTCCTCGGGCGGCCCGAGCACCGCCTTCCGAAGGCTCAGCCCCCGCGGAGCCCGGGGGGAGTGCTGCAGCGCCTGCCACCGGGTGTGCGCTGCGTGCGCCTCGCCCCGGGACGCCCCCAGCCGCGGCAGCGCCTCGGCGACGAGATCGGGCCGGACGTCGGCCATCCGGCGCAGCAGCACGAGGCAGAACTCCCGCCGCGCCAGACCCCGCACCCGCGCGACCCTGCCACGATGCGCTCGTGCTGATCAGCCGGGCCACCGCCGAGGGGATAGCGGACGGATCGGTCACGGTCGCCTTCCGCCGCTGGGACCGGCCGCGGGTGCGGCCGGGCGGCACCCAGCGCACCGTCGTCGGCGTCGTCCGGTTCGACACCGTCGACGAGGTGGACCCGGCCACCCTGACCGAGGAGGACGCCGCCCGGGCCGGCGTCCGGTCGCTGGCCGCACTGCTCCGGCTGCTCGGCCGCCGCGACGGCGCGCACGTCTACCGGATGCAGGTCTGCCTCGCCGGCGCCGATCCGCGCGTCGCGTTGCGGCTGCAGGCCGAGCTGTCCGACGACGAGCGGCGGGCCGTCGACGAGCGGCTGGACCGGTGGGACGCCGCCCGCGCCGGCGGGCCGTGGACGCGCGAGATCCTGGGGCTGATCGCCGACCGCCCCGGCGTCCGGGCCCCGGACCTGGCGGCCTCGCTCGGCCGAGAGACGCTGCCGTTCAAGCGCGACGTGCGGAAGCTGAAGGAGCTCGGGCTGACCCACAGCCTCGAGGTCGGGTATGAAATCTCACCCCGTGGCCGGGCCTACCTGCGCTGACCGGTCGGGGAGGATCGGAGCGTGAACCCCCGTACCGCCGCCACCGCTTTCCGCATCGTCGCCGTCGCCGAGGCGCTCTCCTGGGTCGGCCTGCTGGCCGGCATGTACGTGAAATACGTCCCGGAGACCACCGAGCTCGGTGTGAAGGTCTTCGGCCCCATCCACGGCGGGATCTTCGTGGCCTACGTCGTCGTCGCCCTGCTGACGAGTCGGGTGCTGCGGTGGTCCCCGCGGACGACGGTGGTGGCCCTGGTCTGCTCCGTCCCGCCGCTGGCCACGGTGTGGTTCGAGCGGCTGGCCACGCGGAACGGCCGGCTGCCGCGTCAGCAGGCGGTTCCCGCCGCCTGACCGGCGGAGGCCCGGCGGCCTCGCTACGGTCGCGGTCATGCCGGAACCCGTCCTGCCGTCCACCGCCCGCACCCTCCTGGCGCGAACCGCCCGCGTGCAGCGCGAGGGGCGGGCGCCGAGCCTCGTGGCGGGGGTCGTCCGCGCCGGCGGGCTCGCCTGGTCGGCCGGCCGCGGCGACGTCCCCGAGCCGCACACCGACGTGCAGTACCGGCTCGGCTCCATCAGCAAGACGATCACCGCGGTCGTCGTGATGCGGCTCCGCGACGAGGGGCTCGTGCATCTCGACGACGCCCTCGACCAGCACCTGCCCGGGACGCCGTTCGGCGACCGGACGATCGGCCAGCTGC
>JAOPUS010000169.1 GCA_025963345.1 Blastococcus sp.
CCCCGGATGAAGAAGCTGCTGGGTCTCTGACCTCCCTCCACTGACGAGAAGACAGGAGTACTCACGTGGCACGCGTGAAGCGGGCGGTCAACGCCCAGAAGAAGCGCCGGACGACCCTGGAGGCCGCTGCCGGCTACCGCGGTCAGCGTTCCCGGCTGTACCGCAAGGCCAAGGAGCAGCTGCTCCATTCGGCGACGTACTCCTACCGCGACCGCAAGGCGCGCAAGGGTGACTTCCGCAAGCTCTGGATCACCCGGATCAACGCCGCGGCCCGCCTGAACGACATGACCTACAACCGGTTCATGCAGGGGCTCAAGCTCGCCGGCATCGAGCTGGACCGTCGTGTCCTGGCCGAGCTCGCCGTGAACGAGCCGGCTGCCTTCGCCGCGCTGGTGGAGACCTCGCGCGCCGCCGTGGCCGCCGCTGCGGCGACCGCGACCGACGCTGCCTGATCACCGCGTTTCGCAGTCCCGACGCCGTCGGTGACCGACCCTCCGGGGTCGGCGCCGGCGGCGTCGGCGTCTGTCCGGAGGGGACGTTCATGACGGATCTGCTCACCGAGCGCTCCGCCCGGATCGTGGCGGCGCGCAAGCTCACCCGCCGTGCGGGGCGCGACGCCGCGGGGCTGTTCCTCGCCGAGGGCCGTCAGGCCGTCGCCGAGGCCCTGGCCGACCCGTCCGGGGTCCAGGAAGTGTTCGCCACCGAGGCCGCGGCGGCAGCGCACCGGGACCTGCTGGCTTCGACGGCGGTGCCCGTCCGGCTGGTGACCGGGAAGGCCGCGGCCGGACTGTCCGAGACCGTCACCCCGCAGGGGCTGGTCGCCGTCTGTGCACTGCGCGACCTCGATGTCGAGACCCTGACCGCCGCTCCGCCGCGGCTGACCGTGGCGCTGTCCGAGCTGGCCGACCCCGGCAACGCCGGCACGGTGCTGCGGACCGCGGACGCCTGCGGTGCCGCGGCGGTGGTGTTCGGCGCGGGCTCGGCGGACCCGTACGGCGGCAAGGCGGTGCGGGCCAGCGCGGGCAGCCTGTTCCACGTCGACGTCGTCCGCGGCGCGCCGCTGGTCCCGCTGGTGGAGTCGCTGCAGTCGGCCGGGGTGACCGTGCTGGCCGCCGACGGTGGGGGAGAGGCCGGTCTGGACGAGGTCGCCGCCGACGGCCGGCTCGCAGGGCCGGTGCTCTGGCTGTTCGGGAACGAGGCGCGGGGGGTCCCCGCCGAGCTGGCGCAGCTCGCCGACGCACGGGTGCGGATCCCGATGCGCGGCCGGGCCGAGAGTCTCAACCTGGCCGCCGCCGCGGCGATCTGCCTCTACACGACCCAGCTCGCCCAGGGTTGACCGGACTTCCTACACCAGCTTGGCGCGCTTCCAGAGCAGCTCGGACGCGCCGCCGACCAGTCCGACGTCGCGCAGGAAGCCGACCAGTCCGGTGGAGGCGTCCCGCAGCTTGTCGCTGTAGTGCGTATTGGCCCGCGCGACCGCCTTGGCCTCCTTCGGGTCCAGGCCCACGCAGGCGTAGACCTCGGGCTGCACCAGGTTGTCGGCGACGATCGCGGCGACCGAGGCCACACCCGCGCGGTGCCGGCGCAGCTGCCAGCGGGAGAGCTCAGGCGTCCGACGGGCGATCTCCTCGCGGGCGAAGCGCATGTGCCGGGCCTCTTCCACGACGTGGATCTGGCTGGTGGCGCGGGTGAGCGGCTGGACGCGCTCGTCCTTCATCAGGTCGCGCTGGAAGATGTCGAGGATCTCCTCGGCGACCAGGATGGCCGCGTAGGCGGCCGGACCGTCGAACCGCTTCACGAACGCCTTGCCGAGCCGAAGGATCGACGCCGGGGGCTGGTAGGACGGCGCACCGAACTTCTCCGCCGTCCGGGCGAACATCACCGAATGCCGGCACTCGTCGGCGATCTCGGTGAGCGCCCACTGGACGTGCGGCTGGGCCGGGTCCTCCCCGTAGATGTCCTTGAGCACAAGTTGCATCAGCAGGCACTCGAACCAGATACCGACGCCCGATATCGAGCAGTATTCGTGAATGGTCAGCGTGCCCCGCTGATCCACGCTCAACGAGTCCCACATCGGCGTGCCGTACAGCGTCGACCATTCCGGCGACAGACCGTAGAGGTCGTCGGGGATGGGGGCGGCCCAGTCGATGTCGACGACCGGGTCGTAGGACTTCTTGGCGGCAGAGCCCAGCAGTCGGGCTGACAGGGCCTGACGGTCGACGGGCTTCTTGCCCGACTGTCCCGTGCCATCGGTGGGCATAGGTGTGGACAGGGTGGCGGTCATCGGCGGGTTCCCCCAGACGTCGAGTGCGGCTGTGATGAAAGGTAGCTGTTACCGTGAAACACATGCAACGTGTGGCCGATCCGCCGGGCGCGTCGCCGCGCTCGGGTGAACCCGTCGAGGCCCCGCTGCCGGCCCAGGACGGTCGTCGTGCGCGCTGGACCGAGCACCGCCGGATCCGCCGTGAGGAGCTCGTCGCCGCAGCCGTCGAGGCCGTGCGCCTGGCCGGCCCGGACTTCGCCGTCGACGACGTCGCCCGGAGCGCCGGGGTGTCGAAGACCGTGATCTACCGGTACTTCACCGACAAGGACGAGCTGGTCGACGCCGTCCTGGAGCGGATCTCCAACGCGATCCTGCTGCCGCGACTGCTGGGCGAGATCGCGGTCGAGCATGTCGACGACCGGGCCGACCTGCGCGCGGTCATCTCCGCGTTCGTGTCACTGATCGAGGACGAGCCCGAGCTCTACCGCTTCGCCTACGCGCAGGCGGGGAGATCGGGGCGGGCCGACCTGGTGGCCGCGACCGAGCACGAGATCGCCGAAGCACTGGCCGTGGTCATGTCCGCGCGGCTCACCGAGGCCGGACGCCCTGCCGACGCAGCCCGGACCTGGGCCTACGGCGTCGTGGGCATGGTGCAGCTGGCCGCGCACTGGTGGTCGACGGCCCGCACGGTGCCCGCGCCCGAACTGGTCGAGCAGCTCACCCTGCTCGCCGACGGTGGGCTGGCCGCCCTGCTCCCGCCGCGGCGGGCTGAACCGGAGGGAATCCGATGAGCGAGCACGAGGCCCCGGAGGGCTACGAGGGCGAGGTCACCGTCGCGGTGGACGGCGCACCGCCCCGCACGGCCCGTGCCGCGCTGGCCGCCCGATTCGACCCGCTGGCCGGGCGCGTCGTCTGGACCGGTCGGGTGGCCGTAGAGCTCGCCCCCCGCACCTCCTTCGAGATCACGACGCCGCACGGCACCGCCGGTGCCGAGGCGACCGAGGCCGACGCCTGGGGCAACACCCGGCTGACCGGGGCCGGCCGTCCGCCCTTCCCGGTCGAGCTGTTGGACGGCGACGCCGCGACCGGCTGACTCAGCGCCGCGCTCGGTGCCCGGCCTTGGACGCGTACATGTTCAGGTCGGCGGTGTGCAGCAGCGCCTCGAACTCCTGGCCGTCGGCCGGATAGACCGCGACGCCGACGCTCGCCCCGACCGCCACCTCCCGGTCGCGCAGGAGCACCGGTGCGCGGACTGCCGCGGCCAGTTCCTCGGCGACCTGACGGGCCTCCTCGGCGGCGGTCGCGGGGTCCAGTCCGCGCAGCGCAACGAGGAACTCGTCGCCGCCGAGCCGGGCCAGCAGATCGCCGCGGCGCAGCCGTCCCCGCAGGGTGTGGGCCACCGACTGGAGCAGCTCGTCGCCGGCCGCGTGCCCCAGGCCGTCGTTGACCGCCTTGAAGCCGTTGAGGTCGACGAACAGCAGCGCGAGGGTGTCCTGCCCCGTGCGGGCCGACCAGATCGCCGTCTCCACCTGTTCTTCCAGGCGGCGCCGGTTGGGCAGGCCGGTCAGCGGGTCGGTGTAGGCGAGCTCCTCGATCCGGGCGAGGTACACCAGGTTGCGGTCGCGCTCCTGCAGCAGGGCGCGCTCGGCCTCGACGCGCGCGGTCACGTCGTGCTGGATACCGATGTACTGGACGACGGTCCCGGTCTCGTCGAAGACCGGGGCGAGGTGGATCTCGTTCCACCACGGCGTCCGGTCCGGGCCGCGCAGGTTGAGCACCGTCTCGCAGCACTCCTCGCCCCGGCTGATGGCCGCGCGGATGCGCGCGACCGCGGCCGGATCGGTGTCGGGGCTCTGCAGGAACCGGCAGTTGCGGCCGAGCACCTCGGCCTGCGGGAAACCGGCGAGCTCCTGGAAGGCCTGGTTGACGTACACCAGCGGCTGGTCGGGCTGTCGCATGTCCGCGATGCTCACGCCGCTCGTCGTCGCCGACAGCGCACTGCTCAGCAGGGCGTTGCCGTCCATCCGCGCCACGGGGACGGCGGGGGTCGCGGCTGTGTCCGGCCGGCGGGCGCCGGGTGCCTCGGGAGCTGCGGGGCTCAGACGTGGGGCGACCCGCGACAGCAGGGCGTGCGCCGCTCGCACGACGGTCGTGCGGTCGTAGGTCAGGGCGTACTCGAATGTGCGCTCCAGGTCCGGTCCGTCGTCCCCGAGGTCGCGGGCGAGCAGGGCGGCGCTGAAGTGCGGGCCGAGGACGACGACGTCCCATTCGCCCCGCACCACGTCGTCGGGCCGCAGGTCCGCACCGCGCAGGCCGGGCAGCGACTCGACCGGCAGGCCCTCCCCGAGGGCGCAGACGAACCCGGTCCGCGAGACGAGGTCCCGGTAGCGCTGGGTGGTGGACAGGGTGAAGTGACGCGCCTCCTGGAACGCCGCGGCGACGACCGCCGTCTCGCCCAGACGCATCGCCTCCCGCTCCAGCTGCTTGCTGAGCTCGATCAGCAGTGCCTTCGTCGACCGCCGCCGCGGCACGGTCGCCGGCAGGCAGCTGAACGGTGAGACGTCCACGGATGAGCCCACCCCGGCGCCCGGCAGGACGAGCTCGCCGGGGACCAGCCCGGTCGCGGCGCCCGGCCCCGGCCGGCCGAAGTACCAGCCCTGGCCGAGGGTGGCGCCCAGGGCGCGGGCCGTGGCCAGGTGCGCTCGCGTCTCGATGCCCTCGGCGAGCACGACCGCGCCGGTGCGCTCGGCGTGGGCGTTGACCGCGTTCATGATCTCGGCGATCTCCGGGTTGGGACGCTCCTGCACCAGCCGCAGGTCCAGCTTGACGACGTCGGGAGCCAGGAGGGGGAGGAAGGCCAGCGACATCGAGTCGGCGCCCACGTCGTCGACGGCGACGCCCCAGCCCAGGGCGCGCACCCGCTCGACAGTGCGCAGCAGCTCGGCCGGACGGGCGGCGAGCGCGCGCTCGGTGATCTCGATGACGAGTCTCAGGTCCCCGGGCGCGCTGTCGGCGATGGCGAGCAGGTCGTCCAGCGGGGCGGTGTCGAGCACCTCGGGCTCCACGTTCACGAACACCGTCAGCGGCGACAGCAGGCCCTGCGTGACGGCGCCGCGGAACGCCGCGGCGCGGCAGATCTCGTCCAGCTCGGCCAGGCGCCCGGCCGCGCGCGCGGCGGCGAAGAGCAGGTCGGGCTGCTGCAACGGGCCCTCGGGGCCGCGGGCCAGCGCCTCGTAGGCGACCACGCGTCCGGTGTCGAGCTCGACGATCGGCTGGAACACGCTGTGCATGCCCCCGGGCTGCAGCGCTGCCTCGAGCGCGCTCCCGTCGGGGTCCTGGAAGTCCGCCACGTTCCTGCCATCGGCGGGAAGACCGGCTCACGGGAGGGGAGACGGCTCCGGCACCCCCAACGAGGGGGAGCGGGTCAGCCCGGCAGCGTGATGAGGACGACGGCGGCGGCGGCCACGCCGAGGCCGGCGACCTGGGCGCGGACGAGACGCTCGCGCAGCACGGCCTGCGCCAGCACGACGGTGCTGACGGGATAGAGCGAGGCGAGGACGCCGGTGATCGCGAGCTGCCCGTCCTGCTGGGTGGCGAGCAGGAAGAGGGCGTTCGCGGTCATGTCGCCGACCCCGGAGACGAGGACGAGGGGGAGCGCCGCCCGGGGAACCCGTAACGGCTGCCTGCTCGCCAGCGCCACGACGACCACGAGCACGACCGAGGCCAGCCGTGCCGCGACCAGGGGGGTGAGGCCGGCGTCGGCGGAGGTGCGGTCGAGCAGCACGAAGAAGAAACCGAAGGCCAGGCCGGCGAGGAGCGGCGCGGTCAGGGTGGCCGGCCGCGCCGCGCGCAGCGACGCGAGGCCGCCCTCCGCGGACACCAGGACGACGGCGAGGAGCGCGAGCAGGATCCCGGCCGCGGTCCACGGCCCGATGCGGTTGCCGCTGAGCAGGCCCACGAGCACCGGGACGGCAGCCGCGGTGACGGCGGTGACCGGCGCGATCACGCTCATCACCCCGTGGGCCAGGGCGCGGAAGAAGACGACCAGCCCGGTGGAGCCCAGGACACCGGCGGATGCTCCCCAGGCCAGGTCGGCGAGGGTGACCGGGCCGCCGAGCCAGGGGAGCAGCGCGAGGAGCGCCGCGAGCCCGACCAGCTGCGACAGCGCGACCACGCCGAAGACCGCCGCCCGCCGGCTGGCCAGCCCGCCGAGGAAGTCCGACGCGCCGTAGACGACGGCCGAACACAGCGCCAGCACGACCGCCACGCCCACCTCCAGATCCGGGTGCGCCCCAGTGGTCACCCGGGCTCGTTGTAGCACCCGCCGCGGACGGCGCCCGTGGCGCGGCGAGATCGGCGATCTCGCCCGCATCAGCACCGTGAGGAGGGCGAGATCGCCGATCTCGCCCGGGAAGGGGGAGCGGACGCCGCACCGGGCCGGGGAACCCGGGCGCGGGTGGCCCCGCCAACCGGGCAGAATGGCGTCCTGTGTCTGGCGCCAATGATCCCTACGACCCCAAGCAGGTCGCCGCGCTCTCGCCCGAGGCCCTCGACGACGCGGTGAGCGCCGCGCAGAAGGCGTTCGCGGCGGCGGGTGACCTCGAGGGGTTGGCCGCGGTCCGGCCGGCCCACCTGGGCGACCGCGCGCCGGTCCTGCTGGCCCGCCGCGAGCTGGGGGCGCTGCCTCCCGCCGCGCGCTCGGAGGCCGGCAAGCGGGTCAACGCTGCGCGGGAGGCGGTCACCGCCGCCTACGCCGTCCGGCTGGCCGAACTGGAGGCCGAGCGCGACGCGCGGGTGCTGGCCGAGGAGCGGGTCGACGTCACGCTGCCGTGGGACCGCATCCCGCGCGGTGCCCGGCACCCGCTGACCACGCTCACCGACCGGATCGCCGACATTTTCGTGGGCATGGGCTACGAGGTCGCCGACGGCCCCGAGCTCGAGGCGGAGTGGCTGAACTTCGACGCGCTCAACATCGGCCGCGACCACCCGGCCCGCACGATGATGGACACCTTCTTCGTCGCGCCCGAGGACTCCGGCCTGGTGCTGCGCACCCACACCAGCCCGGTACAGGCCCGCACGATGCTGTCCCGCACGCCGCCGATCTACGTCGTCGCTCCCGGCCGCGTGTACCGGACCGACGAGCTGGACGCGACGCACACGCCCGTCTTCCACCAGGTCGAGGGTCTGGCCGTCGACCGCGGGCTGACGATGGCGCACCTGCGCGGCACTCTCGATCACCTGGCGCGCTCCCTGTTCGGCGCCGACGCGGTCACCCGCTGGCGGCCGAGCTACTTCCCGTTCACCGAGCCGTCGGCGGAGTTCGACGTCTGGTTCCCCGAGCACCGCGACGGCCCGCGCTGGGTCGAGTGGGGTGGCTGCGGGATGGTCAACCCCCGAGTTCTCGTCGCCTGCGGCATCGACCCGGAGGAGTTCTCCGGGTTCGCCTTCGGTGTGGGCATCGAGCGCGCCCTGCAGTTCCGCTCCGGCGTCGGCGACATGCGCGACATCGTCGAGGGTGACGTCCGGTTCACGATGGCATTTGGAGTCGAGCAGTGACTGGTTGCGGCCCGACGACGAAGGTCGCCTCTGTGGCCGAGGGAGCAGACCAGTGAGAGTCCCGATCGGCTGGCTGACCGAGTACGTGGACGTCCCCGCGGGAACGTCGATCGAGGAGCTCGACACCGCCTTCGTGCGCCTCGGCCTCGAGGTGGAGGAGATCCACCGGCCCGAGCAGGTCACCGGGCCGCTCCTCGTCGGCAAGGTGCTGGAGATCGAGGAGCTGACCGGCTTCAAGAAGCCGATCCGCTACACCCAGGTCGACGTCGGGGAGGCGGCTGCCGGGGATGATGGGCGGGATGTACGAGGCATCGTCTGCGGTGCGCAGAACTTCGCCGTAGGCGACACCGTCGTCGTCGCGCTGCCGGGTGCGGTGCTGCCCGGCGGCTTCGAGATCGCCGCCCGGACGACGTACGACCACGTGTCCGACGGCATGATCTGCTCGGTCCGCGAGCTGGGCGTCGGCGACGACCACGCCGGGATCCTGGTGCTCGGCGCCGACGGAGGCGACGTCCCGCCGCCCGGTACCCCTGCGGGGCCGATCGTCGGCCTCGACGACGTCGTCATCGAGCTGGCAGTCACGCCCGACCGGGGCTACTGCCTGTCGATGCGCGGCATCGCCCGGGAGATGGGCACCGGGCTGGCCGCCGCCTGGCGCGACCCCGGTGCGCTCACCCCGCCCGCCTGGTCGGGCGAGCCGGCGAGGGACGTCCGCGTCGCCGACCCCGACCGGTGCGACCGCTTCTCGATGATCGCCATGGAGGGGCTGGACCCGACCGCACCGACCCCGTGGTGGATCCGCCGCCGGCTGGCGCAGTCCGGCGTCCGGAGCATCTCCCTGGCCGTCGACATCACCAACTACGTGATGCTCGAGCTGGGTCAGCCGATGCACGCCTTCGACCGGGACGCCGTCACCGGGCCGATCACGGTCCGGCTGGCCCGGGAGGGCGAGCGGCTCACCACCCTCGACGGCGTCGAGCGGAAGCTGACGTCCGACGACCTGCTGATCACCGACGAGACGGGCCCGATCGGTCTGGCCGCGGTCATGGGTGGGGCGTCCACCGAGATCGGTGACGGCACGACCGCCGTGCTCCTGGAGGCGGCGCACTGGGAGCCCACCGGCGTCGCCCGCACGGCCCGCCGGCACCGGCTGCCCAGCGAGGCCGCCAAGCGCTTCGAGCGCGGCGTCGACCCGGAGATGACCGTCGTCGCCCTCGCCCGGGCCGCTGAACTGCTTGCCCAATACGGCGGCGCGCGGGTCGTCGGCGGGGTGGTCGACGTCGACACGCGTGCGCCCCGGCCGGCGATCGAGTTGGACGCGGCCAAGCCGGCCCGGATCGCCGGCGTGCCCTACACCGCCGGTCAGGTCGTCGAGCTGCTCGGCGCGGTCGGCTGCGGCGTGGACGCGAGCGGCAACCCGCTCACCGTCACGCCGCCGTCCTGGCGTCCCGACCTGACCGACCCGGCCGACCTGGTCGAGGAGGTCATCCGGCTGGCCGGTTACGACGACATCCCGTCGGTGCTGCCCACGGCGCCGCCCGGCCGTGGGCTCACCGACGTGCAGCGCCGCCGGCGCAGCATCGGCCGCACGCTGGCCGAGATCGGATACGTCGAGGCGCCGTCCTACCCGTTCGTCGGGACGGCGGCTCTCGACGCCCTGGGCCTGGCCGACGACGACCCGCGCCGGGAGGTCGTCGTCGTCCGCAATCCGCTGTCGGAGGAGGAGCCGGGACTGCGCACGACGCTGCTCCCCGGCCTGCTCGCCACGCTGTCGCGCAACCTCTCCCGTGGCCTGCGTGACCTCGCGCTGTTCGAGCACGGTGCGGTGTTCCCCGGCGGCGACCGTGCGCCGGCGCCGATGCCCGGCGTCGAGAGCCGGCCGGACGACGAGACGCTGGCCGCCCTCCTCGGCGCCGTCCCCGATCAGCCGTGGCACGTGGCCGTGGCGCTGACCGGCAACCGGGAGCCGCGCGGCTGGTGGGGGCCCGGCCGCCCGGCGGC
>JAOPUS010000434.1 GCA_025963345.1 Blastococcus sp.
ACTGCCGGTGCGGGCACCGGAGGATCGCGCACCAGCACTATCGGCGAGGCACCGACTGCTCGCTGTGCGAGTGCGAGCGGTTTCGCCGGGCCCTGCCCACCTGGCTGCGGGTTCTGCTGCGCTGACACGAGGCACCGACTGACCGGCGCCCCGCGCCCACAGACCCACGTCAGGACGGCGGCGGGCCGACACAGCACTACCCCTGGGCGGTCACGCAGCGTGAGGCCGGGCCGGGGACGGTCACGGTCCGCACACCTCCGCAGCCGTAGGGGTTGTCGAGCGGTAACGGGAAAGACAGGGTCCCCGTCCTACTGATTCGGGGAGCCCCCAGTGTTCGTCGGCGGCAGCACACCCCAGGTGCCCGGCCTAGAAGAGAGGCCGGTGACGCCTGTCGTTGCCGCGCGCCCGCGCGCCGCCTGGTGGATCCGACGGCTGCTCCCGCTCGCCGCGCTCGTGTTCGGCGGGTGGGCGCTGCTTGCCGCGGCAGCCGGCACGGCGCGGGCCGACGAGGCCGAGCCGGCCGGCGCGGTGACGTGCGAGGCGACCGCACCCCGGCCAGGGCTGACCGACGGTCTCGCGGCGCTGATGGACGACGAACTGCCCACCGCCACGCTGCCCGCCGACGGACTCGAGGGCCGGCCGCCCCTGGAGGTCGGGCTCCCGCGCTGCGACGTCCCGCCGCCCCTCGACGAACCCGGTCCTCCCGTCCCGGCCCCGGCCCCGGTGCCCGTGACGCCTGCAGCGGTCCCTGATCCCCCGGACCCGGGCCTCGTCGACGTCCCGATCGTGGAGATCCCGCCGGTCGTCCCCGAGCAGGTCACCACTCCGCCGCCCGCACCGGATCCCGTGCCGCCCGCCCCGGTTGTCATGTCCGTCGTCATCCCGGTCGTCCAACCCGCGCCGGTCGTCGTCCCGAGCGTCGTCGAGGAGGCCGCCGCCGTGGCGGCCGATCCCGTGACGCCAGTGGCAGCCGAGGACGAGGCGGCGGAGGCCGAGAATGCCGCGCTCGCCGACTCCGCACTCGTGGAGGCGGCGGTCGTGTCCGAGGCCCGGCTCCTTCCGGAGGCCGCGGTCTGCGCCGTCCCGGAGCCCGGCACGCTCGACACCGCGGATCTGAGCGGGGTGCCGTTCAGCGGACCGCCGCTCGGCGCCTCCAGTGGCGGTTCCACGTTCGCCGCCGTCGCCGCGACATCCACGACCGGCGGGACGGTTACGCCCGCCCCCGCCGGGCGCAACGCCGCGCCGGGCAGCCCGGCCGGCCCGCTCCCACCGCTCAACCTGCCGCTCCCCGCGCCGGCCGCGCCCACCTGTCCGTCCGCGGCGGCCGCCTCCGGCACGTCCGCCTCCGGCACCGGCCACGAGACGCACGCCGACAGCACCTACGCCGTCCTCGACACCCGCTTCGCGGCCGCGTTCGCCCACGGCACCGTCAGCGCCACCTCCGGTTTCGCCGGTGACATCGTCGGCGGCGCCGACGACCCCGGAGTGCGCCCCGGCTGAGCCCGCGCGGCGGCACCGAGTTCCGCTGCGATCGATCGCACCTCGCTCGGCCACGGCCACGGCCACGGCGGCCGTCGGCCCGCTCTCCCTTCCTCGCACCTGCGCGCAGTCGCGGGGGTCCAGCGCACGCATGTCAAGGAACAGCCGGATGAGTCAAGCCAAGTATTCGGAGCACGTGCTCCCTGCTCGAGAGGCGCCCAGACGTTCGGCGTCCTTCAGCCACCGCTTGCGCGGCGCGGGAACCCTCGCCCGCCGCGCCTGGCGCGACGCCTACGTGCGTCGCCTCGTCGTCTGGGACGCCGGTTGCGCCCTGGTGGCCGCGATCGTCGGCTACCTGGCGGGCTTCGGAGCAGCCCACGCCTGGACGGCGCCGGCGTCGCTGGGCCTCGTCGCGGCGCTGCCCGCCGTCTGGGTGCTCGCGATGCACACCCTGCGCAGCTACGAGCAGCAGTTCCTGTGGGAGGGCCTCGAGGAGTTCCGCCGCGCCCTCTTCGCCGCGGCGATGGTCCTGGCCGGCGTCGCCATCGTCTCCTGGGGGCTGCAGCTCGAGATCGACCGCGGCTTCGTCGTCGTCGCCCTGCCGCTGGCCACCGCCCTGACCGTGACGCAGCGGCAGGCGCAGCGGGAGTGGCTGCGCCGGCAGCGGGCGAAGGGCCGGTTCCTGCAGACGACGCTGCTCGTGGGCCGTCCCCAGGGCGTCGCGGCGCTGCACGAGCAGCTGCTGCGCGAGGCCCAGTACGGCTACCGGGTGATCGGCTTCTGCCTGCCGGCGGGGGCCCCGGAGACGTTCAACGGCCTGCCGGTGCTCGGCGGCCCGGCCGACGTCGTCGACGTCGTCCGCCGTTACGAGGTGGACACCGTCGCGGTGCTCCCGTCGCCCGAGCTGGACGGCGCCGCGCTGCGCCGGCTCGGGTGGGACCTGGAGAAGACCCGCGCCGACCTGCTGCTGGCGCCGGCGGTCACCGAGATCGCCGGGCCCCGGGTGCGGATCCGGCCGGTCTGCGGGCTGTCGCTGCTGCAGATGGAGCGCCCGGAGCTGCGCGGGGTACGCCGGCTGGTCAAGACGGCGTTCGACCGCACCTGCGCGGCGCTGGGCATCCTCCTGCTCGTGCCGGTGCTGCTCGGGGTGGCGATGTCGGTGAAGGCCACCAGCCGCGGGCCGGTCTTCTTCCGCCAGGAGCGCGTGGGCCGCGACGGGCGCATCTTCCCGATGATCAAGTTCCGCAGCATGGAGGCCGACGCCGAACTGCTGATCGAGGAGCTGGCGGCGGCGAACGAGGGCAACGGCGTGCTGTTCAAGATCCGCCACGACCCGCGGGTGACCCGCGTGGGCCGGATCCTGCGGCGCTACTCCCTCGACGAGCTGCCACAGCTGTTCAACGTCCTGCGGGGGGACATGTCCCTGGTCGGGCCGCGCCCGCCGCTGCCGTCGGAGGTCGGGCGCTTCGGCGCCGACATGCACCGCCGGTTCGTCGTCAAGCCGGGCCTGACCGGCCTGTGGCAGGTCAGCGGCCGCTCGAACCTGTCCTGGGACGACTCGGTGCGCATCGACATCCACTACGTCGAGAACTGGTCGCTGCTCCTGGATCTGATGATCCTGTGGCGGACCGTAGGCGCCGTGCTGCGGGGGGACGGGGCGTACTGACCCTGCCGGGCGGGCGTCGTCGCAGGTCGCTACGGTCGGCGACAGGGATTGCCCGGACGATCTTCCGGGCAGTGCACACCCCGACGTAGTCGCGGTACTGAGGGAAAGAGGTCTCCACCATGTTGGTCCGCCGGATCGCCCGGCCACTGCTCGCCTCGACGTTCATCTACGGCGGCATCGACACTCTGCGCAATCCGCAGAGCAGGGTGCCGGGGGCACGGCCGGTGGTGGAGAAGGTCGCCGAGACGGCCGACAAGCAGCTGCCCGTGCATGTTCCGAGGGACGTCGAGCAGTGGGTGAAGATCGACGCCGCCGTGAAGGTGGGCGCCGGTGTGCTCTTCTCCCTCGGCAAGCTCCCCCGCCTCTCGGCACTGCTGCTCGCCGGCTCGACCGTGCCGACGACGCTGGCCGGCCACCGCTTCTGGGAGCACACCGACCCGAAGGAGCGGTTCGGGCAGCTCTCGCACTTCCTGAAGAACCTCGGCCTGCTCGGCGGGCTGCTGCTCGCCGTCGTCGACACCGAGGGCAAGCCGTCGGTCGGCTACCGGGCCCGCCGCGCGGCGCACAAGGCGGCGGACTCCACCGAGAAGAGCTTCGAGAAGGCCCAGAAGCGCGCGGCGAAGGCGCAGAAGCGCGCCAAGAAGCTGGCCAAGAAGCAGGCCAAGAAGGTCAAGAGCTGAGCACTCCGCTCCCGCCCGCGGTCGCGCTCCGGAGGATCGCCTTCCTCCTGGAGCGCGCCCGCGAGCCCAGTTACCGGGTCGGCGCATTCCGCACCGCCGCCGCCGTCGTCGACACCCTGGACGACGCCGAGCTGGACCGCCGGATCCGCACCAACACGCTGAAGGACCTCAAGGGCGTCGGCCCGAAGACGGCGACGGCGATCGTCGAGGCGCACAAGGGGCAGGTGCCCGACTACCTGGCCAAGCTCGAAGAGGCCTACGCCGAGCTCGTCCCGATGGCGGACGACGTCGCCGAGTTCCGTGCCGCGCTGCGCGGTGACCTGCACGTGCACTCCGACTGGTCCGACGGCGGCAGCCCGATCCGCGAGATGGCCGAGGCCGCCATGGCGCTAGGGCACGAGTACATGGCGCTCACCGACCACTCCCCCCGGCTGACCGTCGCCAACGGCCTCACCGCGGCCCGGCTGGAGCAGCAGCTCGACGTCGTCGCCGAGCTCAACGAGGAGCTGGCACCCTTCCGGATCCTCACCGGCATCGAGTGCGACATCAACGTCGACGGCAGCCTCGACCAGACCGACGAACTGCTCGGCCGGCTCGACGTCGTCGTCGCCAGCGTGCACTCCGACCTGCGGGCGGACTCCCAGGCGATGACCGCCCGGATGCTGGCCGCCGTGGCGAACCCGCACGCCGACGTCCTCGGGCACTGCACCGGCCGGCTGGTCATCGGCCGGCAGCAGCGCAACGGCACGCAGAAGCCCCGGCCGGAGAGCCGGTTCGACGCCGAGGCGGTGTTCAGCGCATGCGTGGAGCACCGCACCGCGGTCGAGATCAACTCCCGTCCGGAGCGGCTCGACCCGCCGCTGCGGCTGCTGAACCTGGCCGTCGAGCTCGGCTGCGAGTTCTCCATCGACACCGACGCGCACGCCCCTGGTCAGCTCGACTGGCAGAGCAACGGCTGCGAGCGTGCACTCGAGACCGGGGTGCCGGTCGAGCGGGTCATCAACACCTGGACGGCCGATGACCTGCTCGACTGGACCGACACCTAGCCGTACTGACCACGGACGTCGGTGACGGGAACCAGCGCCCGGTGGCCCCGGCTCACGCCTCTCGGATCAGCTGACGTCACCACGTGTCCGATTCCCAGTCGGTCGCGGCATCGAGCTCGGCCGACGGATCGGATGAGCACAGACTGGTGACCGCAGTGCTGACGCCCTGGACGTTGCCCGTGTCGTTCGGCTCGAGGTCGTGCTCGCGCAGAAGGCTCCGCAGGGTGTCGGTCTGCTCGGAGATTCCCTGGGCATTGAACTCCCCGCACGTCATGCCACCGGCTTGGCTGCAACCGCTCACGGTGAGAGTCACGGCGAGCATCGGCGCGAGAGCCGCCACCGCTCGACGAATGATCCTGGCCATCGTCAGCCCGCCACGGTTGCGGCGGCGTCTCGCCGCTGAACCTCGTTGAGGAACCCATTCATGCGCATGCGCAGCGTGTAGGCCTTGGTGGTCCCGCCGAAGACCTTCTTCGAGTAGCGGGGCACCCAGATCCGCGCCACCCGGTGGCCGCCCTGATCCGTCACGTGCAGCGCGATCTGCTGGCGGATCCCCGCGGCCAGGCTGGACTGGGCGACCATCGGGTTTCCCCTGTCGACGATCTTCCAGCCCATGCCGCAGACCTTCTGCTCGAACGCCGATGCCAGGTCTTCCTCGGACAGCTGAGTGGTGACCTGCCGCTCCCGGAATCCGCGGCGCTTCCAGTTGTCATAGGCGATGAATGCAGCGATCAGGCCGACGAGGATCAGGATCCCGAGGACTGCCGAACCGCCAGAAGAGCCGGCGGCAAGAACGTCTTGAGCGGTGGTCATGTATCTCTCCGAGGGTTGGGGGAAGGTGGGTTGGAGCGGACAGGAACGAGCCGCGGGCGGGGGCAGTCGGCAGAGGGGCACGGTTCGGCCACCGACCTCCCCGGTGGAACGGAGCGTCGTCAGTGATCGACGTGCAGAGTGGTGCGCTTGTCGGAGATGTAATCCATGACGGCGAAGAGGACGCCGGAAACGACGAACGTGATGTGGATGCCGATGCGCCAGGGCAGGTCGCTGTAGGTGTCCGGCTGGACGTTGAGGAAGTCCTGGAGAAGCGAGATCACCGAGATGGCGACGAGGGAGCCGATCAGCTTGATCTTGAGTCCCGAGTAGTCGACCTTCCCCATCCAGCTGGGGCGATCCTCCGATGACGTCGCGGCGCCGATCTTGCTGACGAAGTTCTCATAGCCTGCGAAGACGACGATGAGGACGAGATTGGCCAACAGCGTGATGTCGAGCAGCTCGAGAACGCCGAGCGTCACGGTCTTCATGTCCTCTGCGAGGGCGTGCGCAGCCAGGTGCCAGAAAGCCTGGACGAACTTGAACGAGAGGACGACGAGGGCGCCCACCAGCCCGATGTAGAGCGGGGCCAGCACCCACCGGCTGGCGAAGAGGACGCGCTCGGTCATCTCTTCGACGCGGTCGAGGACAGCCGCCGTCCGCCCCTGGCTCTGCACTTCCGGCACGAGGAGGACCGCCGGGGCAGTCGGGGCGAGTTCGCTCATCGCGAGACCTGCCCCTCGACTGCCTGACGCAGCTGCCGCTCGAACTCGGCGAGGGCCGCACCCGCGTTGGTGTTCAGCGGCACCTTCGCCCTCCCCTCGAGCACGACGCGCTCCGCCGTCCGGCTGATCCGGACGAAGATGCCGCCGCCCCGACTGAGGCACCGCGGCGACGGCCCGGCCGAGACGAGCAGCACGTCCTCGTCACGCTCGATCAGCCGGGCAGCAGGTACCGCCGGGAGTGCGGCACAGATGCGGTCCAACCCGGCGGCGCCGGCCGACAACTGGCTCGGGACCGTGACCGTGGGCCGGAAGTCACCGAGGGAGGACCGCTGGGCGCTGCCCCACACGAGAGCGACTCCCCCGATCACCAGCATGATCACCAGGAGCGTCATGGGTGCCCTCGGCCAACGACACCGGCGCAAGGCCGCACGTGCGCATGCAGATACATCTGGCGACTCCCCGTGAACCCCGACACATTCCGATCCGTGTCCGCGGCATTCAAGGAGTTCCTGCCGGTCCAGAGCAAGGGGTAAGCCCGCGGCGGGAGGTACCCCGCGCGAGGGACACGGTCCCGTCGGTCACCGCGATGACCCCCACCTGGGCGGGACATCCCTGGTGCTGAGATGTACCGCCGTTGAGGTACTGGTCAGGATCGCGCTTCCCTGCCAGCATCTGGTGGCCGCACCGGCGGCAGCACCCGCGCCCCGGCGCTCCGACCCGACAAAGGGGACCCATGACCTCCGCTGGCTTCACCTACGACCCGGCCACCCTGGACGCCGCGAGCCGCGACCTCGCCCAGGGATCGGCAACGGTCGACGCGCAGCTGACCTCGATGAGCAGTCGACTCGAGCCGCTGCACCAGGGCTTCCAGGGACAGGCTGGTCAGGGTTTCCAGCAGCTGTGGAACGAGTGGCACGACTCCGCGAAGCGGTTGAAGGCCAGCCTCGAGGGGCTGAGCCAGCTTCTGGCCTCCGCCGGCCGCAATGCGGCCGACATGGAGGCCGCCAACACCCGCCTGATGCAGCAGGGCTGACCGCCCGACCGTGGCAGGTAACGGGTTCTCCGTCGACCCAACTGCGCTGCGCAACCTCGCGCAGCGGCTCGGCGCCCTCGCCGGAACCCTCGAGCAGGCGCGCGGGATCACCCAGGGGATCGACGCGTCGAGCTTCGGCGCGCAGAAGCTGATGTCGGCATCGAACGACTTCGTGGCGCACTGGGACTGGCAGGCCAAGAAGCTGGGGACCGTGCTGCTCGACACCGGTGACCGGCTCAAGCAGGCGGCCCAGCAGTACCAGGACGTCGAGGACACGCAGCGGGCCATGCAGGGCCAAGGGGCGGCGAACTGACCGTGGGCTGGGATCTCATCGGGGGCGACCCCGCGCCCGGATCAGCTGATGCCGTGGGGACCGCATCGAGAGCCTTTCTCCGCGTCGCCACGCTCGCCCGCGAGACGCGGGAAGGCCTGGAGAAGGACGTCGCGCAACTGGGCATCGGCAAGTGGAAGGGAACGGCGGCCGCCGCGTTCCGGAACGACGTCCGCGAGCTGCCCACTCGGCTCGGGGAGGTCGACGAGTCGTACGAGACGGCGGGCCGGGCGCTCCACGCCTTTCACCTCCAGCTCGAGCGGTCGCAGGGTGAGGCGCGCGCCGCCCGCACGGCGGCCGAACAGGCCGAGGCCGACCGAAAGTCTGCGCAGCAGCGGTTGGACGGCGCGCGGATGGAGGCCGGCGCCTTGCGCAGCCAGCGGAGGTCCGCCAACGCCAAGCTGCTGGCGGTCCAGACCCAGCAGGCCGTGACCATCGACCCGGCGCAGCGGTCCAGCCTGGATGCCTCGGTGGCGTCGGCCCGGTCACGGTCCAACCGGTTGCACGCCGAGGTCAAGGCCGCTGACCAGACCGTCACGCGCCACGAGACCTCCGTGCGCGAGGCCGAGGCACGACTGAAGCAGGCGCAGGCCGACGCGACCCGCATCCGCGAGCGGATGAACGTCTACGTCGACGGCGCCGTCAGCGCGCTGAAGCAGGCGGAGAAGTACGGCAACCTGCCCAGCTTCACCGAGCGCTTCGCCGCCGACGCGAAGAATGCCCTCGTCGTCTACGGACCGGTGGTCGCCGACAGCTTCCAGAAAGGCTCGGAGTGGTTCTCCATCGCGGGGACCCTCTTTCCCCCGGGCGCGGCCGTCTTCAAGTCCGCCTCCTTGATCGTGGGCGGCCTCGGGGTCATCGTCCTGGTCGCCAGTGAGGCGGCATCGGACGACGGCATCACGCTGGATGACGGCCTCAAGATCGGCGGACGCGCGCTCACCGTGCTGGCCACAGCGGCAGGGCTGAAGGGCGCCTCGAAGGCGGTAGGTGCGGCGCGGTGGGCGACGGCGTCGAAGGTGGCGGACTATGCCGGCGACGCGGTCCATGTCGCTGAGCAGACCCGTCAGCACGGCACCGAGGGACTCCTCATCGGCGTGGGTGGCATCGTGGTCAGCCGGGGCGGCGAGAAGCTGGCCGGCGCCGCATTGCGGCGTTTGACGCCTTTGGCGAACAAGAGCCCGGTGGTCACCCACCTCCTGGACGGCCTCACCGAGCAGACGGGGCATTCCGACTCGAAGGTCCTCGGCGTCCCTCTGGTCAGCGACATGGATTCCCGCGCAGGGCAGAGCCTGTTCAGCGCCGGACGGCGGGATGGCGGCGAGTTCCTGTTCGGCAACCGGGCGGCAACGAACCCGAGCCCGGCCGACCACATCATGGGCGCCAAGGAGCTCTCCGAGCTGCAAGACCATGTCGCCGGAGTGCTGCCCACGGAAGCGGCGGGGTGGCTGGAGGACAAGCGGCTGGACGACGACCAGAAATCCGGCACTGCCACGGAACGGGAGATCGACATCGACCTTCACCCGTCACCCTACGGCGGTGGCCGGTGACGACTCTGCAGCTGAACTTCCCGGAACCCTGGGCCCTCCTACCGGTGTCCGACGGTGGCCCCGCAGTAGTCGAGGAGCTCGTCGCCGGGATGGCCGACGTCGGGCCCGACGCCCAGGACGCCACCCGGCAGTACCTGACCTCGCTGCTGGGCGCCCTGACACAGATCGGTGTCGACGGATTCGCGTCGCTCACCGTGCCGGATGGAGACTCGGGCATCGTCCAGGCCTTCTGTGCCGTGGGGGTCACTCGGGGCTCGGGCATGCACGACGAACTGCGAACGATCGCCGAGAACGGCCTGCACCCCGGACTTGACCGCACGACGACGACCGTGCCACTCCCCCTGGGCGCAGCCGTCCGGTCGTCTGCGATCAGATTCGCCGACGAGCTCGTCGACGACGACGGACTCGCACCGTACGTCGCAGAGGTCCGCTTCGCGGTCCCCCTGCCGGACGAGCGGATCGGTGTCCTGCACTTCGAGACGCTGTCGCTGGTCTATCTCCAAGAGCTGGAGCGGCTGTTCGACACGATCGCGAGCACCGCCCGCGTCACCTGACCGGACGTCAGCCCGCCCAGGGCACCTGCACGAGCTCCTTGCCGCCGCGGAGCCCGAGATAGGCGCGTCCCGGCGCGCCCGTGAATGCCTCGTCGACGCCGACTCTCGTACCGATCAGGTCGCCGTCGCCGGCCCGAGCGGAGAACAGCAGCCCGGCCCCGGCAGCCCGCAGCCGCGTCTTCCAACCGAGGAAACCCGAGAGGCCCGCCGGGTCCCCGGCGACCACCAGTCGGACACGGGGATCGTCGAGCGCGGCATGCATCAGAGGCGCGGTGTCGGGGACGCGCCCGGCATCGTCGACCAGCAGGACCGCTCCGTCGACCAATTCCATGGGAACCGTCGGATCGACGAACTGCGCACCGACGAAGCGCTCGCGGTCCTCGTCCCGCCCCAGGGCCACCATGACCGGGATGTCTCGGGCGGCAAGCTGCCGGCAGACGAGCACCAGTGCCCCGGTCCGGCCGGATCCCGGAGGCCCGGCGATGACGAACGGGCCGTCGAGCCTGTCCAGGTCGACGAGCCGTCCGCCGAGTTGGTCGCCGCCCACTCCGACGAGGATGCTGCGCCGTCCGCCCCCGGTCGAACCGGGCAGTTCCGCCGAGTCCGCCCACGTGATGCGGGCCGGGAGGTCGTCCAGGCGCATGGGCGAATGCCGGATCGGCGGCGGGGCAGCCTCGGCCAGTGCGAGCAGGGCGGCGTTCTGGGCCTCCGTGGACGGATCGTCGGCGAGCAAGGCGACCTGGACGGCATTGCCGCTGTTGGGCCGGTAGGCCCGCCCCGCGGGGATCTCGGCCGGCAGGTCACGGACAGGAACCCCGAACACCGCCATCTCGTCCCGCTGGTCGAATCGCAGGCAGAGCACATGCTCCAGCGCGCCGTAGAGCCGCGACTGGCCCACGGCCTTGCCTCCGGTGACCACCATCTGGATGCCCACCGCGGGCCCCTCGTCCGCCAGCCGCACGAGCGCCACGCGCACGCCTTCGGCGGTGCCCTGGAAGGTCTGGACGAGCTGGTCCCAGCCGTCGATGAAGACGACGACGTGTGGCGGCGCTTCGGCATCGGTTCGCCGCAGCTCGGTCAACGTGGCGACCCCGCGCTGGGCCAGGACAGAGGACCGCTCCTCCAACAGCTGGATCAAGCGAGCCACGAGCCGCTCGGTGCGATGGCGCTCCGGTCGGGTGGCCACGACACCGCAATGCGGGAGCCGGGCCAGCGGCCGAAGCACCGAGGCGGGGGTCTGGTCGATGACGTAGAGGTGCAGGTCGTCGGGCGCATGCGCCCGCACCAGACTGGCCGCGACGGCACGAAGTGCGGTCGACCGGCCGCTCTCGCGGCCGCCCACCACTGCAAGGTTGCCGCCGCCGAGCGTCAGGCTGAAGGCCACCTGCCGCTGGTCGGCCGGCCGGTCCTCGACGGCGAACGGGGCAAGACCTGCTCGCGGCCCGCCGGCCGACTGGAGCAGCTGGTCCAGCACCAGCTCGTCGGGAAGCGGCGGATGCCAGGGCTTGCGGGCAGGGGCGAGGCCCTCCCGTCGTGCTGTCTCCTCCAACAGCTCGCACAGCGCCGTCAGGTCCGTGCGACCGGTGCCCTCGTCGCCCTCGGCCCGCTCACCACGGCCGGCGCGGAGTCCACACTCCGCCCACGGCAGCCGTCGCACCTCAGCGGGCGGCACCTCGTCGGGCGCCGCGGTCCGCGCGGGGGCGCTGGCGAACGCCGTCTGGACGACGACCGGTTGGCCCTCGCCGGCCAGAACCGCAGCCCGGCCCTTGATCCGGTTCGGGAAGGAGGCGGCGACGGCAGTGCCGACCAGGTCGTGGCTCACTCCGGCGTCCAGCACGCGCAGACAGATCCGGAGGTTGGCGTTGTCGCGGATCTGCGGGGTGACGACCCCGGTGGGCCGCTGCGTCGCGAGCACGAGATGGACGCCCAGGGAGCGGCCGACGCGGGCCACGTTGACCAGCCCGTCGACGAAGTCGGGCTGCTGTTCCTTCAGCTCGGCGAACTCGTCGACGACGATCACCAGGCGGCTGACCGCCGGCAGCTCCGGGTTCCGCCGCCGTGCCGAGCGGTATTCCGGCAGCCCGTCGACGTTGCCGGCGGCCTTGAAGTGGCGTTTCCGGACATCCAGTTCGGCTTTCAGCGAGGCCAGAAGACGATCGGCGAGGTGGCCGCCGATGGTCTGGTCGTCGGCGTATCCGACGACGTGCGGCAGTTCCGCGAGCTTGCCGAACGCTCCCCCGCCCTTGAAGTCGATGAGCAGCAGCGAGAGGTCCGCGGGCGGCGCCGACAGTGCCAGACCCGCAAGGAGCGAGCGCATCAGCTCGCTCTTGCCGGAACCGGTCGCACCGGCGATCAGCGCGTGCGGCCCGTCCCGGACGAGGTCGATGGTGGCCGGCCTGCCGTTCTCGTCGACGCCCAGGAGGACCTGACATTCCTGCCCCGCCGACCACCGCTGGAGCACATCCTGTGGGGTCGCGCCGTCCAGTCGGTACAGGTCGAGGAAGCGCACCTCGCCGGGCAGCCCGGCGCCGTCGATCCCGCCGAGCGGTACCAGCGGCGACAGCGCCCGGGCGCTGGCCTCCGCCGTGGCCTCCGACAGCAGGTCGACCGTGATCCCCTCGACCGTCGCCGCACCGCGGACCTCCAGGTAGCCGACGGGGCCACCGCTGTTGGCGGGGTCGATGACCAGGCGGGCCGATGCCTCGGCGGGCAGTCGCGCGGGCACCGTGTCCAGCGCGAGTACCCGGATCCCGAGTGCAGGGCCGTCGCGGAGCAGGGTCACCAGGCTCTGGCGCGTGCGCAGCGCCCCGGCACCGTCGAGGACGACGAGCACCTCGGGCAGGAGCAGCTGGGAACCGAAGCCGTACTCGGTCAGCCCGCGTCGCTGGTCGAGCAGGCTGGTGAGCTCGTCGAATCGAGCAGTCAGGGCCTCCGGCCCGGGGGACACGGCATGCACGTCGGCGTCGAGTCCGCGCACGTGCGGGAGCCAGCGCAACCACTCCCAGCCGTTGTCCCCCTCCTCGGCACCCAGGTGGACGACGACGAGGTCCTCGGGGCTGCGGGCGGTCACCAGCTGGTGCACCGCCGCCCGGGCCGCCGAGCGGGCGCGGGCACGGTCTCCTGCGATGCCCAGCACCGGATGCGTCCGGAGGTCCACGGTCACCGGGGCAGCCGCCAGCTGGGGTGCTGGGGCGTCCTTGCCGGCGTCCTGGACAGTCACCCGGGCGGCCCGGTCGCGGGTGCCGATGCGGACGAGCATCGCTGTCTCGTCGTGACCGTCGACGGACCACAGACCAGAGGTGGGGCCAAGCGCCGCCAGCGCGCTCGCCGCGGGGTCCGATGTGGCGAGCCACTCGCGGGCGAGTTCCTCGGCGGCTGCATCCCGGAGTTGCTTCTCGGCTGTCGCGCGAGCCGCGTCGTACTCGCGGCGGCGGCGGGCCGTGTCGCGGCGCTGGCCGCGCTGCACGAGCAGTGAGGTGACGATGAAGACCATCGGTCCGGCCACACCGATGATGGCGTACAGCGGGTTGCCCAGGAGCACTGCGGCGCCTGCCCCCACGGCCATCATGACCACGCTGCCGATCAGCTGGGCGGCCATCCCCGTGCGCCCGCCCTCGCCTGGCGGGGCCGGCAGCGTGACCCGCACTGCAGGCTCGGGGGCCCGGTAACGCGCCACCCGGTTGAACCGGGCCTGGCCGTCTGGGGTGACGTCGACAGAGCCGTCCGGAGCGGCGGGCGGCAGTACTTCGAGGACCGCTTGTCCGAGAAGGAATCGCTCACCCGGAGCTATCGCGGTCCACTGCTTCCCCTTGGAGGGCAGCCGGCCCCCGGCGACGTAGACCCCGTTGGTCGATTCGACGTCCCGGATCCGGACCGCGCCGTCGGCGGCGAGGTCCAACTCCGCGTGGCGGGTGGACAGGGTCGGGTCGTCGAGAACGACGTGGGCAGGCGCCGCCCTACCGATGACCTGCTTTCCGGTACGCAGTGGCAGGAAGCTACCCGCGGCAGCCCCGCCGACGGCGGCGAGAACGGTGTCCTGGCGCGGCCACTGCCGCCCCGGGCCGGGGTAGCCGACCGACAGCTCAGCCCCGCTCCAGACCCCGGCCGTGGCCAGCGGGCGGTCCAGGTCCTCCGGGTGCGCACCGCGGTAGACGACGTCGTCCGGATCGAGCAGCCCGCCGAGGACCTGCCGCAGGGTCAGCGTCGGGGCCGCCTGCGCGACCAGGATCCGCCGGCGACCGCTCTTGCTGGTGAGACTGACCTCGAGGCGCACCGGCCCGCTCTCAGTTCGTCGGAGAGGCGGGGGCCGGAGGAACCTCACCGGGGGCGCCCTTCAACTGAGGATCACCCCACACTGCGGTCACCCGTGCGTCGTACCTGCACCCGGGGTCGATGCGGGCAGCGCTGAGCTCCAGCCGGAGGCCTCCGGACACGTCAACCTCGACCGGCAGCGGCTCACCGAGTTTGGCGGTGCCCGAGAAGATCGATCGGCCGTCGATCAATACATCCAACTGCAGGACGCCATCCGAGTAGCTGTCGTCCTGGAGTCCCACGCTCGTGGCGAAGGTGCGGTAGTGGCGACCGAGGTCGTACTGGATCACCGACGGCCGGTCGCAGTCGGTCCCCAACATCAGCGCCCGCACATATGTCTTGCCGCTGAGTGCGCTCGTTCCGGTGTCCTGCCCGTAGTTGCTGTTGGCGACCGGGGTCAGGCTCGTGAGGAAAACGGCGACCGAGCGGCGCGCCACCGTGAGGGTCACCGTGCTCCCTCGCTCCAGCCGGGATCCCTCGGCCGGGTCCTGCGCGGTGACCGTGTTGTCGGTGGCTGCGTCGTCGAGAACCTCCGTGACGGTCACCCGTAGGCCGGCATTCTGGAGGTCCCGCTGAGCCTGGGCCAATGAGAGTCCGGTGACTGCCGGCACCTCACCGCCGGCAGGCGTGCTGCTCGCCGTCGTCCGGGGAGCGCTCGTCGTCCGTTCCGAGGATGCGGTGGAGTCGGTCGTGGACGCGGCCGCGGCCACGCCTCCGGAATCGTCTCCTCGGGTCAACGCGAAGGCGGTGATCCCACCGGTCAGCAGCAGCACGACAAGGGCTGCGATCGCGACCAGCATGCCTGTGCGCTTCTTCCGGGGCTCTGGCCTCCGCTCTTCATCAACGACGGGAGGCAGGGCCTGGGTCTCCCCGCGAAGGCCCATCACAGTCGGCTGACTGGTGACCGTCGCGGCGGGCGGCTCTGTCAGCGGTCGGAGCGCAGGCAGCGCGGCCAGCAACGGGGCCGCAGCGAGTAGCTGCTGCCGGACCTGCGCTGCGTTACTCGGACGATCCGCCGGGTTCTTCGCCAGCAGCGCCGCGACCGTCTGCCAGATGCCGTCCGGCATGCCATCGGGACGAACCGGCTGTTGGTCGGCGTGGCGTCGGAGGACCGCCAGCGGGCTGCCGCCAGTGAAGGGGGTGACTCCGGCAACGAGCTCGTAGAGGAGGATGCCGACCCCGTAGAAGTCGCTGGCCGGGGTGGGCGACTGGCCGTCGGCCAGTTCCGGCGCGAGGTACTCGGGCGTGCCGATGACCGTGGTACGCCGCGCTTTCTGGCTCTCCTCGATGATCCGAGCGACCCCGAAGTCGGTGAGCCGCGCTCCGCCTGGCTGTCCTGCGCTGAGCAGTACGTTCTCCGGCTTGATGTCCCGGTGCACGACCCCAGCGGCGTGCACCGCTGCCAGGCCGGCCAAGACGCCGTCGACGATCTCGGCGGCCTCGATCGGGCGGAAGGTGCCTCGGCGCACGATCTCCGTTCGGAGGTCGGGTCCTTCGATGAGGTCCATGACGATGCCCAGTCGTGAACCTTCGACGACGAGGTCGTGCACGCGGACGAGGTGCTCTTCGTTCAGCCCCTTGAGGATCTGCGACTCCTGCAGGAAGCGGGTGACCACTGCGGGATCGCTCGACAGTTCCGGACGAAGGATCTTGATCGCGACCGGCTCGCCGTCGCGGGTGGCGGCACGCCAGACCTGGCCCATCGCGCCGCTTCCGATGGCGACCTCGAGCAGGTAACGACTGCCGAAAGGCTCCATCGAAGGTCCTGTGCTGTCCTCGGTCATCGCCGTCCCCGTGTGCTCGTCGAGCGTGACCGCACCGACGAAGGCACGCACGATCTGAGAAGAGTCGCCGGATGGTAGCGGTGCAGACACGGTCCGGAAGGCCTCCTGGACATGGCGCAGCGCAATCGCACCACCGCCACCGCACTGATCCGGAGGAAAACGGAGGGAAACGGCCGTGTGTCCCCTCGACGGGGTACACCGCGCGGCGACATCCGGCGCGCGCAGAGCGCCACCACCGACCCACACGTGGTTACGGTGCCGCCTCGTCACGGCACGTCGGCCGCACGCCGCCGACCCGTCACCGACGACCGTCCGATGGAGGCGCTGTGTCCCTGCACGACTTCGCCCGACCCGCTCGCTCGGGGTTGTCCCGCACGGAACCTCTCCGGATGCCCGGACACGAAGAATCGTAGGCAGCAGCAGTCATGGTGCCCGCAGTTCTTGTCCGGGGTCGGTACTGGGGCAGGACGCTGCCGTTTCTCAACATGTACAACAACGCCGACGAACTCGCCGATCCGGCCGATCGCGAGGACGGGCGTGCTGATGCCTACTGGCTGAGCGAGTCAGCGAAGTTCGTCGGCTCCGCGCATCCCCTCATCGAGGAGCACTCCGTCGCAGACGACCTCCAGAGCGTCGATCTGGCGGGGTTCGTGTCGATCGCCGAGACCGACAGTCATCACTACGTGCTGTTCGCGAGCTACAGCGCGGCAGACCCGGCCATCTGGATCAGCGCGCCTCGGGGAGCCCTGGACATCCAGGAAGAGGGCCCGGGCTTCTCGATCGGCAGCCACGGATGGCGACTGAGCCTCCACGACGTCAGCGCCCTCTATCGGAGTTCGCGGCGGTTCACGCCGGATCGGGAACGCGCCCTCCTGGCATCGTTCCGCCGGACCGGGCCGCCCGTGAGCCCGCCGCTGCTCCCGCTCGTCACGAGAACCCCCGCGGAGTGGCGGCCGAGTTCTCCGTCCGATCTGTTCATCCATCTGGAAGACGGGCAGGTGACCGGCCTCACCTCCCTGTCCCCGCCGCTCACGGACCAGCGGGACAGGCTTTCCCAGGTACTGGTCGCCGGATGGCTGCCGGCCAACGTCCTGGCACGCCAGTACCGGCTCACGATCGCCGATCACGACCGACCGACGTGGAGCCGACGCCCACCTCACGGACGCTCGTGGAGCCCCCTGACCGACGCTCCGGTCGCCCTCTCGACCGGTCGGCCGGAGTCCGACGAGACGAGGGCCTATCTGTGGCCGGTCGTGGATCATGACGGTCGGCCGGATATCAGGGCGGACGAGACCACGCTCGGCCACTGGTCGACGGTCGACCCGCAGGTGGAGGTCGTGGACGCGGACGGCAACGATGACCTGCCCTACCGCTTGATGCCCAGCAAGTCGCAGGCCGTGGACTGCTTCGTGACCAATCGTCGCCTCGTCATGGTGGGCGCGCTTTCGGCTACCGATATGGCTGCGATCGGATCCGAGCGCTCGGAGAGCCCCCTACTCGTCGGGAAGGTTCCCCAGGGTCTGCTCGACACAGCGGAATGGGCGCTGTTGCGTACGGTCCTCGAGTCCGAACTGGGGAACCCAGGGTCGAGCTACCACTGGGCATCGCATATCCGCTGGGAATGGCTGAGCGGCGTCGCCAGATACACGGAGCAGCTCCAGCGTGAGCAGCGGAGCTCCGGACTCTTCGGCAAGAAGTCACTCGTCACGACGACGGTTGCCTGGCTTCAGCTCGACGTCCTCATGCCCGATGGTTCCGCTCGTCGGTATCACGTTGACAAGGCGAGAGATGAGGACGTGGCCACCCTCGGAGGGCGGCTGTCCCTCCTCCTGCAAGCGGTCGCCCAGTCCGGTGTCGGTGTGGTGGCGGCCGAGCCCGCGGTCACCAGCCGGACCTTGGTTCACGGGCAGGCCTGGACGGAGCGGTGGTCCATCACGGGCACCCCGGGCTACTCGATCCCCCGCCCTCGTGAGACCGAGGCGGCGGACCCTGAATAGCCGTTCACGATGAGTTCCGCTTCCATCCGCATGTCGCACGAGTATCGGAGTAGCCGTGAATCTGAGATCTGACATGCGCCCGGCGCCCCGAAGGATTCGGAGTGCTCTGCTCGTCGCAGCGTCCGTAGGACTGCTGGCGAGCTGCGGAGCAGGTACCGATGAGATCACGGCCGACACGACATGCGCCGATTATCTCGACCACCCCCAGGGCGACCGGCATGACGCCGCGGTCCGGATATCGTCGGAGCTCGGCCTGAGCGACGGCGGGAATCCGATGTGGGGCTTGTCCTTCGATTCCGGCTGCGGCAGCAACCGCGAATTCACGCTCCGGGAGGTCTTCGGACGCTGACCGGCGTGCCTGCCCGTGTGGGCTGAGCAGCTCAGGGAGCTTACTGGCTCGGGGACGCGACGCCCTCCGCAAGTTGCGGCTCCTGACCGGGGGGCCAGGTCCACATGAATCCGACGGTGAGTCCTTCGAGTTCGTCGACGAAACGATGCGCCGAGTACTCCTGATCGAGGTGAACCCGCTCGGCTGCACGCACCTTCGCCTCGGACTGATACCCGTCCCAGATGGCCCAGTACACGTCCTCAGGCAGGCGGGACGGCGAGAATTCCACTCGCATGTCCAGTCGCTCGACCCTCTGGCGCGCTGCGCGGCGAACGTGCGGGGGCGGCACCGACTGCCACGAGAAGGCGGTCTCGTACTCCAGGGACGCGGTCTCACCGGCGGCGAGAGGGCGTGGAAATTCCAACTCCACTGCCGTGAGGCCCTCGCCGTCGATCCGCGGTTCGCCCGCTCGCGCACCCCGGACCATTCGGACCGTGGCTTCCCGACTGTTGAATCGATAGGTGTAGGAGGTCACGCCGGGCCGAAGAGCCCGAACCACGTGCACGGTTCGGTGCTTGGCCGGGAAGCCGTCGGGGCCCACCAGATGCCATTCGTGCAATGACATGGTGCGATGCGGGGGTTCACCGGCCATGCCATCTCCCATGTCGAAGTCACGCGAAAAGATTCGATGTGTAGGACCGCGCTGCCCGGTGAGCGAGGGGACGGTACCGGACGCTGGAAGGGATGGCTCGGTGGCGGGGGACGACGAGATCGAGTTCCGCATTGCCGTCGTCACCCGCGACCCACGCGTGCGCAGTTCGATGGTCGCTGCACTGACCGCCCTGCCCGGCATCCGCGTCCTGGCGTGGGCCGAGTCCGTGGACGCCCTCGCCGCGCTGGGCACGCGAGCTGACTTCTGCGTCTGCGACACCGCCCCGGCGGCCGACCAGATCGCGAGACTCCTCACCCGTGGATGCACCACCGTCGTCGTCGGGCCGGACGCCGACCCCGTGACCGCTCTTGAAGGCGCGCGTGAACGGCGCGCCGGGCCGCAGGGGGGTCCCGGGCGCCCCCGGTTGGCCCCCCGTCAGTTGGAGGTCCTCGTGGCGTACGTGGTCACCAGCGATCTGCTGCCGACGATCGCTCGTCGCCTGGACATGGACAGCGAGACCTTCAAGACGCACCTACGCCGCGTCCGCGTCAAGTACGCGCAGGCCGGTCGGCCCGCTCCGACCCGGCGGGATCTTTATGTTCGTGCCGTCGAGGACGGACTGGTGCCTGCGCCCGAGGGAAAATCCTGGCACTGACGGGCCACCCCGGTACACGATTACTCGCACGTCCGACAGTTCTGCTCGGGCGTCGGCGCCTTGGCGGAGATCCCCCCGGCTCGAGGGCTCAGCGGCCCTCGACCGTGCGCGTGGGCAGGGCGGCAGGAACCTCGAGAGTGTGGGCGTCCGCGGTACGGCGCAGCGGCCAGGCGGCGGGCAGCACCAGGCGAGGTGCAACACCGACGAGGACGGCGATCAGGAACGCGACGCCGGCCAGCGCCTCCCCGGACTCCTCGATGAAGGTCGCCGTCACGGCCCAGGACGACGGCACCGAGGCCGACACCGCCGACAGCCCGACCGACGCCGCGGCGTAGCCGGCCAGGGTGCCGAGCACGCGGCGCCGGTCTCGGCGCTCGGTGCGGCTGAGGAACCACAGGGAGGAGACGACGGCGAGCGCGGCCAGCCCGCTGACCAGCACCGCCGTGCGGGTGCCCAGCGCGTCGGTGGCGGCTCTCATGGCGTCGGAGTGCACGGTGCCGCCGGCCTTGACCGCGGCGATGCCACCGCCCACCAGGGCGACGGCCAGCCACCAGGTGCGGCGGCCGGGGATGCTGCCGGCGGCGACGACGGCCGCGACCGCGCCGGCGGCGAACAGCAGGGCCACGAACATCCGTGGCAACGCGAACGGGGCGTCCATGGAGAACAGCTGGGCGGAGCGCCCGGTCGCGCCGTTGAGGCGGAGCAGGTAGCCGGAGGTCTCCAGCGCCACGGCGACGGCGGCCAGGGAGATGCCGATCGGGGGCAGCGGGATCGCCCGTCGGCGGACCGGGGCGGGTGCGGGCACGAACGACGCGGGCAGGTCAGCGGTGGACAGCGCCACCCCGGTGCCCGGCGAACGGCGGTCGGCCATCCGGATGCCGCGGCCGATCAGGAGCGCGAGCAGCGCCGCGACGACAACCCACACGGCGAACACGCCGAGAACCCAGACCCACCACACGAGCACTACATCGGCAGTCCGCGCGGCGAACGTGACCGTCCCGTCACGGGAACTTTCTAGGCGGCCAGGTACTTGTCGAGCGCGGTGCGCCAGTCGCGCGGGGGAAAGCCGGCCGCGGTGATCTTCGACAGGTCCAGCACGCTGTTCAGCGGGCGGACGGCGGCCTGCGGCTTGTCGGCGAAGTAGGCCTCGGTGCTGGTCCGCCCGACGTCGTCGGCCGAGCGGCCTCGGGCGGTGAACACCGCGGCGGCGACGTCCGCCCAGGATGCCGGGTCGCCGTCGTTGGTCAGGTTGTAGGTGCCGAACGGCGCCCGGGTGCTCAGCAGGTGGGCGATCCCGGCGGCGAGGTCGGCGGTGAACGTGGGCCGGCCGATCTGGTCGTCGACCACCGTGGGCGAGACGCCGCGGTCGGCCAGCCCGGCCATGGTGCGCACGAAGTTGCCGCCGTCCCCGACGACCCAGGTGGTGCGCACCAGGTAGTGCTTGGTCACGTTGCTGGCCTGGGTGTCGCCGTCGG
>JAOPUS010000183.1 GCA_025963345.1 Blastococcus sp.
CTCTACCGCGGCTCGCTGGTCGAGGAGGGGACGGGGGCCGACGTGCTCGGCGCGCCGCAGCACCCCTACACGCAGCGGCTGCTCGCCTCGCTGCCGGTGCCGGATCCCGACGAGCAGGCCCGCCGCCGCACCTCCTGGGAGCAGCTCCGTTCCTGAAGAAGGACCCCGTCCTCCTCACCCCTCGCAAGCTCGCGGCGAGCCTCGGGACGGGGCCTAACGCTCGCGGCCGCGGGGCTTGAGCGGGAGGGGCGGCAGCGCCGGGGCGGGCAGTCGGTAACCGTCGAAACCGGGGACGTCGTCGAACCGGTCGCCCTCGGCCCAGGCGGCGGCGAAGTCGGCGATCTCCGCACCGGACCGGCCGACGAAGTTCCACCACATGACGATCCGCTCGTCGAACGGCTCTCCGCCGAGCAGGAGCAGCCGCGCCGGGGCCTCGGCGCGCAGCCGCACGGTGCGCCGGCCCGACCCGAGGTAGAGCATCGCGCCGGGGGTCAGCGGCACGCCCTCGACGGCGGCGGCCCCCGAGGCGGTGAGCAGCCCGTACTCGACGTCCGGCTCCAGCGGCAGCTCGACGTCGGCGCCGGCGGCCAGGGCGAGGTCGACGCCGACGAGCGGGGTGTGCGCCGTCCCGGGGGACGTCGCGCCGCCGAGCGAGCCCATCAGCACCGTCGCGGTCAGCCCGTCAGAGGCGAACCCGGGCAGCGCGGTGTGGTGCTCGAACGCGGGGGCCGTGTCCCGGGCGCCGTCCGGCAGTGCCACCCACAGCTGGGCGCCGTGCAGGAAGCGCGGGTGTTCGGCGGGGGACTGCTCCGCGTGCGCGATCGCGTGCCCGGCGGTCATCAGCGCCAGCTCACGGGGGCGGATCAGCACGTCGCTGCCGAGCGAGTCGCGGTGGTGCACCTCGCCCTCCAGCAGCCAGGACACCGTCTGCAGCCCGGTGTGCGGGTGTGGGAACACCTGCATGCCGTCGGAGTTCCAGACGTCGTCGGGGCCGTAGTGGTCGACGAACGCCCACGCCCCCACCAGCCGTCGCCCCAGGGTCGGCAGCAGTCGGCGGACCCGGGTGCCCTCGCCGAGCAGCACCTCCTTGCCCGGCAGCAGGTCCAGCGCCGGACGGGCCGACACCGCGGCGAGCCCGCCGAGCTCGTGCGCAGCGGGCCGCGGCTCGAGGTTGCTCATGGCCGTGTTCCTACTCGCTCTCGCCACGCAGATCGCCGTGCGCGACACGCTGGGCCGGGACGCTGCCGAGCCGACCGGCGGATAAGTCGGTGAAGGCGTCCCGGACCTCCTGCGCGGTGTTCATCACGAACGGGCCGTACATGGCGATCGGCTCGCGGATCGGCAGCCCGCCCAGGACGACGACGTCCAGGTCGGGGGTGCGCGACTGCGCGTGCCGGTCACCGGGGCGGGTGCCCTGCACCGTCACGGTGTCGCCGGGGCCGAGGACGACGAGCTGGCCGGTGTGCACCGGCTGCAGGTCGATGCCGACCGAACCGCTGCCCGACAGCACGTAGACCAGGGCGTTGAAGTCCGGCCGCCAGGGCAGGTCCAACGTCGCGCCGGGGGAGACGGTGGCGTGCACCATCGCCATCGGCGTGTAGGTCGAGCCGGGGCCGCGGTGCGCGCCGACGTCCCCGGCGATCACCCGCAGCAGCGCGCCGCCGTCCGGGCTGGCCAGCAGTACCGACTCCCGGGCCCGCAGGTCCTGGTAGCGCGGCTCGACCCACTTCTGCGCCTTGGGCAGGTTCACCCACAGTTGCAGGCCGTGGAACAGGCCGCCACTGAGGACGAGGGCCTCCGGTGGCTTCTCGATGTGCAGGACGCCGCCGCCCGCCGTCATCCACTGGGTGTCGCCGTTGCTGATCGTGCCGCCGCCGCCGTGGGAGTCGGCGTGCTCGAACGTGCCGTCGATGATGTAGGTGACGGTCTCGAAGCCGCGGTGCGGGTGCCAGCTGGTGCCCTTGGGCTCACCCGGGGCGTACTCGACCTCGCCCATCTGGTCCATGTGGATGAACGGGTCCAGGTCGCGCAGGTCGACGCCGGCGAACGCGCGGCGGACCGGGAACCCCTCACCCTCGAAGCCGGACGGCGCGGTCGTGACCGAGCGGACCCGGCGGCGGACCGTCCCGGGTGCGGGCACGGGAACGCGCGGAAGGGTGGTGGTGTCCTCGACGGTCACGGCAGGCATGCCGGCCTCCTTGGTTGAGATCTCAACTAGCGCTGACTGTAGCGCTCCCGGCCCCCGATGTCTTCCCACGTTTCTGGGCGAGATCTGCACACTCGCCCTCCTCAGGGCCTCGATGAGGGCGAGTGTGCAGATCTCGCCGGGGGGCCCGCGGGTTTCGCCGTCGACCGGTCGGGGGAGGCTCCTGCGATGCAGCCCGTGTCCGACGTCCCCCGGGTGGGCTGTCCGAAGCGGATGGTGTTCGGCCCGTGCGGCGGGGTCCGGGACGACGGCCGGTGCGAGCTCGACGAGCATCCCTGCGTCTTCCTCGACGAGCCGCTCGTCCGCTGGCCCGATCCGCCGGTGCAGCCGGACAGGCGGTCGACGCTTCTCGATCGGGCGGCGCGCGCCCCGGTCGTGCTCGCGGACCTCTCCGTCACCCCCTTCGCCCCCGCCTCGGTGCGCCGCGTCGTCGACGTCCTCGCGCCGGTGTCGGACGGACTGCTCGTCGGTGAGCACGCCAACCGGCCGGACTTTCCGCCGACGATGTTCGCCGCCGAGGTCATGGCGGCCGGCGGCCGCGTCTGGACGACGTTGGCGTGCCGCGACCGCAACCGCGTCGTCCTCGAGCAGGAACTGGCCGGCCTGGCCGCCGTCGGCGTCGACGCCGTGCTGTGCGTGACCGGCGACGGCCGCGGGGCGAGCGTGCGGCCCGGGGTCACCCAGGTGTTCGACCTCGACGGCATCCGGCTGGCCGCACTCGCGGCGGAGATAGGGCTCGCGGTCGCCGTCGCCGAGTCGCCGGAGGCGCCCCCGGTCGATCTGCGGCCCGCCCGGGTCGCCCAGAAGCAGCGGGCCGGCGCGCAGGTCTGCGTGCTCAACCACGTGAGCAGCCCGGCGCGGGTGGCGACCTTCGTCGCCGCCGCGCGCGCCGCCGGGGCGACGTTGCCGTTCGTCGCCGGGGTCGCGGTCTACACCGACGAGCCCTCGGCGCGGGTGCTCCAGTGCTTCCCCGGTCTGCACCTGGACGGCGCGGCCGTCGAGCGGGTGCTGGCGGCCGCCGATCCGCGGGAGGCGGGGATCGCGGCCGCCGTCGCAGAGGCGCGGGCGCTGCTGGCGATCCCGGGCGTCGTCGGCGTGAACCTCTCCGGCACGGGGTCCAGCGGCGGCGTGGACGCCGGCGCGCAGGTCAAGGCCGAGGTGGCCGCTCGACTGAGAGGGATGACGTGACGGGGCTCGAGAGCGAGGCGATGGAGGCGGAGTTCGACACCGTCGCCGGGTGGACGGAGGAGGCGGTCCGCGCCCTGGGGCCGGAGTACGCCGTCCCCGCGGGCTGCCGGGGGAGCGGCAGCGAGGGGGCGTTGCGCTGGCTGGCCGACCGGCTCGACCTCGGCCCGGGCACTCGGATGCTCGACGCCGGCGCGGGCGTCGGCGGGCCGGCCGGG
>JAOPUS010000255.1 GCA_025963345.1 Blastococcus sp.
CGAGGCCGCGGCCGGCAACATGGGCGTCGTCCCGCCGCTGGACGGCTTCAACGCCGGGCTGCGGCGGATCACCGCCGCCCACGGCGCGCTGCTGATCCTCGACGAGGTCATGACCGGGTTCCGGGTCTCCCGCTCCGGTTGGTACGGCCTCGACCCGGTCGACGCCGACCTGTTCACCTTCGGCAAGGTCATGGGCGGCGGGCTGCCCGCCGCCGCCTTCGGTGGGCGCGCGGACCTGATGGACCAGCTGGCCCCGGTCGGCCCGGTCTACCAGGCGGGCACCCTCTCGGGGAACCCGGTCGCGGTCGCCGCCGGGCTGACCACGCTGCGGCACTGCACCGACGAGGTCTACGCGCACTGCGACGAGGTCGCCGCCGTCCTCCGGGGCGCGGCCAGCGCGGCACTGTTCGCCGCCGGCGTCCCGCACCGCGTGCAGCAGGCGGGCAACATGTTCTCGATCTTCTTCGTGCCCGACGAGCGCCAGGTGCGCAACTACGACGACGCCCGCACCCAGGACGTCACGCGCTACACCGCGTTCTTCCACGCCCTGCTCGCCCGCGGCGTGTACCTGCCGCCGTCGGCCTTCGAGGCCTGGTTCGTCAACGCCGCCCTCTCCGGCGAGGCGCTCGACCGGGTCCTGGCGGCGCTGCCCGCCGCCGCCCGCGCCGCCGCCGAGGTCGCCGGATGACCGAGCAGACCGTCGTCCACCTTCTCCGGCACGGCGAGGTGCACAACCCCGGCAAGATCCTCTACGGCCGGCTGCCCGGCTTCCGGCTGTCGGACGCCGGTGAGGGGATGGCCGCCGTCGCGGCGAAGTGGTTCGTGGGCAAGGACGTCACGCACCTGGTGTCGAGCCCGCTCGAGCGCGCGCAGCAGACGGCCGCGCCCATCGCCGACGGGCTGTCGCTCCCGGTGACGATCGACGAGCGGCTGATCGAGGCCGGGAACGCCTTCGAGGGGCTGCGGGTCGGCGTCGGGGACGGCGCACTGCGCGAGCCCCGGCACTGGTGGAAGCTGCGCAACCCGTTCCGTCCCTCGTGGGGTGAGCCCTACGTGGAGATCGCCGCCCGGATGCTCGCCGCCGTCGAGGCCGCCCGCGACGCCGCTCGCGGGCACGAGGCCGTCCTGGTCAGCCACCAGCTGCCGATCTGGACGCTGCGGCTGCACGTCGAGGGCCGCCGGTACGTCCACGACCCGCGCCGCCGCCAGTGCAGCCTGGCCAGCGTCACCTCGCTGACCTACGACGGCGACCGGATCACCGCCGTCGGTTACGCGGAGCCCGCAGGAGCCACTGATCCCGACGCGGTGCCCGGCGCATGAGGCGTGCGGTCATCGCGGCGCTGGGATGTGCCCTGCTTGTCGGCTGCTCGACCGGCTCGGGCGCGGTCGACGTCAACAACGGCGGCGAGTTCCGGTTCGTCGCCGGCACTCCCGCGGGCGAGGTGATCCCGCCGGACCAGCGCGCCGCGGCGCCGGAGTTCTCCGGGAAGCTGCTCGGCGGCGGGGAGTTCTCCTCGGCCGAGCTCGACGGGGACGTCGCCGTCCTCAATTTCTGGGGATCGTGGTGTGGCCCCTGCCGGGTGGAGACGCCGGAGTTCCAGGAGGTCTACGCCGACGTCCGGGACGACGGCGTCGCGTTCCTCGGGCTGAACGTCAAGGAGACCAGCGAGCAGTTCGCGACGGCCTTCGTCGACCGGTTCGGCATCGAGTTCCCATCGCTCTACGACCCCCGCGGCGAAGTGGCCCTGGCGTTCCGGGGCTATCCCGCGAACGCGATCCCCTCCACCATCGTGCTGGACCCCGAAGGCCGGGTGGCCGCCGTGTACACCGGCACCGTCTCCAAGGAGGACCTGCGCAGCGTGATCGACGACATCCTCGGGGAGGAGTGACGTGGGCGAGACCTTCCGCTCGCTCGTCTCCGACGGCCCGCTGCTCGTGGCCGCCGGGGTGGCGGCGCTCGTCGGGTTGATCAGCTTCGCCTCGCCCTGCGTCCTGCCATTGGTGCCGGGCTATCTCTCCTACGTCGCCGGGCTCGTCGGCACGGGAGCGCCGGCAGCGGCCCCGGCGAGCGGATCGGGCGGGACGGCGACCGCCGTGCGGACCGAGGTGTCGCCGCGGGCCCGCATGGTGCTCGGTGCGCTGCTGTTCGTGCTGGGGTTCACCGCGGTGTTCGTGGCTTTCGGGGCGGCGTTCGGCGGACTCGGCCGGCTGATGCTCCAGTACGCCGACGTGCTGAACCGGGTGTTCGGCGTCGTCACGATCCTCGTCGGGCTCGGCTTCCTCGGCTGGCTGCCGCTGCTGCAGCGCACCAAGCGGCTGTCGGCCCGCCCGGCCGCGGGTCTGGCCGGCGCACCGCTGCTGGGCGTCGTCTTCGGGCTGGGCTGGACGCCGTGCCTGGGCCCCACGCTCTCGGCGGTCTACTCCCTCGCCTTCACCGAGGCCACGGCGACCCGCGGCGCGCTGCTCGGGGTCGCCTACTGCCTGGGGCTGGGGATCCCGTTCGTGCTCGTCGCGCTCGGCGCCCGCTGGGCCATGGGCACGACCACCTTCCTACGCCGGCACGCCCGCACCGTCACCCGGGTCGGCGGCGCCGTCCTCGTCCTCGTCGGGCTCCTGCTCGTCTCCGGCGCCTGGACCGAGATCATGCAATGGCTGCGCTCCTGGCTGGCGGCCACCGGATTCGGGGAGTCGGCCCTATGAGTGTGGAATCCCCGCCGCGGGCCGCCGCGCCGCCGCCCCCGGCTCGGCCCTCCGCCGGCCGCCGGGTGGCCGGCCGCCTGCTGCACTGGTGGCGGCGGCTGACCGCCATGCGCACCGCGATCGTCCTGCTGTTCCTGCTGGCGCTCGCGGCGGTCCCGGGTTCGCTGCTGCCGCAGCGCTCGCTGTCGCAGAACAAGGTGAACGCGTACTTCACCGACCACCCGTCACTGGCCCCGGTGCTCGACCGGTTCTACCTGTTCGACGTCTTCAGCTCGCCGTGGTTCGCCGCGGTCTACCTGCTGCTGTTCATCTCGCTGATCGGCTGCGTGCTGCCACGCGCGCTGGAGCACTTCCGGGCGCTCCGCGCGGCCCCGCCAGCGGCGCCGCGTCATCTCCTGCGGCTCCCGGACTCCGGCGACCTGGTGACGCCGCTGCCCGGGCCGCAGGCGCTCGACGTCGTCGAGGAAGAGCTGCGGGTCCGCCGGTTCCGGGTCGTCCGGCGGGAGGGGGAGCTCTCCGCCGAGAAGGGCTACCTCAAGGAGACCGGGAACCTGCTGTTCCACCTCTCCCTGGTGGCACTGCTGCTCGGCCTCGCCGGCGGCAAGCTCTGGGGTTACGAGGGCAGCATCCTGGTGACCGAGGGGCAGGGCTTCTGCAACTCGTTCCAGCAGTACGACACCTACTCGTCGGGGCCACTGGTCCAGAGCGGCGACCTCACCCCGCTGTGCGTGGACCTCGAGGACTTCCGTGCCCAGTACGAGGAGAACCTGACGGCGGCGTCGTTCACCGCCGACATCCGCTACGGCGCACCCGGCGAGGACGGGCGTCCGACGACGATCGGCGTGAACGGTCCGCTGCGGGTCGACGGTGCCCGCGTCTACACCACGGGGCACGGCTACAGCCCGACGTTCAGCGTCACCCGGCCCGACGGCACCGCGATCAGCGACGTCTCCGTGCCGTTCCTGCCCACCGATCAGTCGACGATGGCCAGCGAGGGCGCGCTGAAGCTCCCCGACTTCGGTGCCGCGAGCGACGACCAGCTCGCGCTCGAGGGCTTCTTCGCTCCGACCGGCCTGGTGCAGAACAACATCCTCACGTCCGTCGACCCCCGGCCGCTGGCACCGCAGGTGGCGATCGTCATCTACCAGGGCTACCTCGGGCTGGACTCCGGGATCCCGCAGTCGGTCTACTCGCTGGACGCCAGCCAGATCGACCGCGGCCGGCTGACCCGGGTGGCGGCGGCGAACCTGAAGGTGGGGGAGTCGACGACGCTGCCCGACGGGACGACGGTGGCCTTCACCGGCTACCGCGAGTTCGCCTCCCTGCAGCTGTCGCACGACCCGGGCCAGGTCTGGGTGCTCGTCTCGGCGATCTCCCTGCTGGCGGGCCTGCTCGGCATGCTGCTGCTGCGGCGCGAGCGGGTCTTCGCCCGGGTCGCCGCCGACCCCGGCGGCGGCGGTACCGTGCTGACGCTCGCCTCGCTCACCCGGGGCAGTGGTGAGAGCGCCCCACGGTTCGCCGCGCTGACCGACGACCTGGACGACGCACTCGCCGCCCGGGTCCCCGCCCCGCACCCGGAGGACAGACCACGTGAATCCTGACTCGCTGGCCGCGCTGTCGGACAGCCTCTTCTCGATCACCGTGGCGCTGTACTCGCTCGCCGTGGTCGCCTTCTGTGCCCAGCTGGCCTTCGGACGACGTCCGGCGCGCACCCCTGAGCTGGTCGCGGCCGGCGGCGGGTCCGCGCCCGCCGAGCCGGCTCCGGAGGGTCCTGCCGAGGACCGCCGGGGACGCCGCTGGGGAGTCGTCGCGATGGGCCTCACGGTCCTGGGCGTCCTCGCCCACGGGGGTGTGCTGGTCTTCCGCGGGCTGGCGACCGACCGGCTGCCCTGGGGCAACATGTACGAGTTCGCGACGGCGACGGTCCTCGTCGCGGTGGTCGCCTACATCGTGTTCGCCCTGCGCGCCCCCGCGCTGCGCCACCTCGGGTTGTTCGTCCTCGCCCCGGTCGTGCTGGCGCTGGTGCTGATCGGCCTCTTCCTCTACGCCCAGGCCGGCCCGCTGGTGGCCGCGCTGCGGTCGTACTGGCTGGCGATCCACGTGAGCACCGCGATCATCGGCTTCGGGATCTTCTTCGTCAGCGGGATCGCCAGCGTCATGTACCTCGTCCGCTCGCGGTACGAGGCCCGGCTGGCCGACGGGGGCGCCCCGGAGTCCGGGATCGTCTCCCGGCTCCCCGCCGCTGCCGCGCTCGACCGGGTGGCGCACCGCACCGCCGTCTTCGGGTTCCCGATCTGGACCTTCGCGGTCATCGCCGGCGCGATCTGGGCCGAGGCAGCCTGGGGCCGGTTCTGGGGCTGGGACCCCAAGGAGACCTGGGCCTTCATCGCCTGGGTGGTCTACGCGGCCTACCTGCACGCCCGGACGACCGCCGGGTGGCGGGGCCGCCCGGCCGCGTGGGTCAACGTCGTCGGTCTGGTCGTGATGATCTTCAACCTGCTCTTCGTGAACATGGTCTCGACCGGTCTGCACAGCTACGCAGGCGTCTGACTCCTGCTCCGGTTCGATCACGCAGGGTGATCGAACCGGAAGATGAACCGTGCGCGCGGAGGTACCCGATGTCGGGGCCGCGTGTTTCCATGCCTGCATGAACGTCCGTACCGAGCAGCGCCGCGGAGCTCACCGTGGGTAAGCACGCCGCGCCTGACGGATCCTCCGCGCACCCGCTGGTGGCCGACGCCCTGGCGCGGCGCCCGTCCGACGCGTCCGGCGCCCCTCGCCACGACGCGACGCCGGGGCGCGAGGGCGGTGTGGGTTGGCCGGGTCCGCCGCCCGGCGGGGGCGGGCTGGGCTGGCCGAAGAAGGACTCGGCGGAGGCGGCCAGTTCCGCTGCGGACGAGCCCGCATCTGCCGGCTCCCGGCGCGGCTGGCGCCGGTTCTTCCGGGCCCGCGCAGCCGCTTGAGCTCAGGCGGGCGAGCCGTCGTCGCGGCGGGCGCGGCGCTCCAGTTCGCGCAGGAACTCCGGGTCGTCGTCCGGGGCGAGCGGCCGGGTCGGGCCCTGCGGCCGCGGGCGGGTCCCGCGCGGCCGGCGCGCGCCACCTCCGGGGCGGCCAGGAGCTGCCGCCGCGCGCATGACCAGCACGACGACCACGACTGCAACCACGAGCACCACCAGGAACGGCACGGCTCCACCCCCTCGTCGGCACTCAGCGTACGTCCGCGGCGATACTCGTAGCCGTTCAACCGAGACGGGACAGGAGACATCGCCATCGACGCCGTGGACCGGCAGCTGATCGACCTCCTGCTCGCCAACGGGCGGGCCAGCTACGCCGAGCTCGCTCGCCAGGTCGGGCTCTCCTCGCCCGCTGTGCACGAGCGGGTGGGCAAACTCGAGGCCGCGGGCGTCATCACCGGCTACCGGGCGGTCGTCGACCCGGCCTCCGTGGGCCTGGACGTGACCGCGCTCGTGAGCGTCATCGAGAGCGACGCGGTCGACGACACCGGGGTCGAGGAAGGGCTGCGCGCGCTGCCGGCCGTCGAGGACTGCTGGCGGGTCGCCGGCAGCGAGGGATACGTCCTCAAGGTGCGAGTGACCGATATCCCGGCACTCGAGGCCACCATCAGTGCGTTGAACCGCATCAGGGGTGTGGCACGCACCCGCACGACCGTGGTCCTTTCCACCAAGTGGGAGGGTCGTCATGGGTGAGGAAGGCGTGGTCGACCCGATCCGACGCGTCCGTATTCGACCAAGTGGGAAGGCCGTCATGGCTGAGAACAGTCCGTCCGGGCAGATCCCGGCAAGCCCGACCGGCGGGCCCGCCAGGCCGCCGAAGGTGCTGCCCTGGATGCTCGCCTACACCTTCGGCCGGCTGGCGATCGCCGTCGCGCTCATCGGGCTGCTGTGGGCCGTCGGCCTCGGCGGGTACCCCGCCCTGCTGTTCGGTGCGCTGCTGTCCATGCCGGTCGCGTACTTCGTCCTGCAGCCGGTGCGCGACAAGTTCACCGAGGCGCTGGCGGCGCGCAGCCTGGCCCGCCGCGCGGCCAAGGAGGAGCTGCGCGCCCGGCTGAGCGGCCCCGCAACCGACTGACGCGTCACCCACCGGCGCGCGGTCAGCTGGCGGGCACGCTCTCCGCGAGGTGGGCGAGCACGTCGGCGTTGTAGGTGTCGCCGGCCTGTACGTAGGCCCACCGCTTCTCCCGGCGGGCGCCGAACCGGGCCTTCTGCAGGTCGGCACCCATGCCGTACCGGACCAGCCGCGCACCCCGGCGTTGCGCCGACCGGAGGGCCTGCAGCAGCAGCACCTGGTAGCTGGAGTGGGTCGGGACGTAGTCGTAGTCCAGCCCCACGAACAGCGGCACCACGTGCTCGCCGGTGACGTGCTGGACGGCGAACGCCACGATGCCCTCGCCGGAGTCGTCCCCGGCCGGCTCCGCCAGGCGCAGCAGGACGACCTCGAAGGCGGTCGAGTCGAGGACGGCGTCGATCAGCCGTCGTGGCAGCGGGAAGACGTTGAGGTCGAAGGCCCGCGCGTGCACCGCCCGGTAGCGGTCGTAGAGGACATCCCGGTCGGCCTCGGGCAGTGCTGCGGCGGCGGGGCTGCCGCCGGCCAGCACCTCGACCTCGAACGACGGTTCCCACGCCAGCACGCGGGTGCGCTGGTGGTAGCGGTGCTTGCGGGTCAGCCCCGCGAGGAATTCCTCGTCGTCGGCGAACCCGACCTCCCGGATCCAGCTGTCGGGGACCGGGATGCGCAGGAGTCCTTCACCGAGCAGGAACGTGTGCAGCTCGTCGTCGCCGTCGGGCAGGTCGCGCAGAACCACCGCAGCCGCCCCGGAGGTGTCCTCCTCCGCGCGGGCAGCCTGCAGGATCATGCGCAGCGCCGTCCGCCAGTCGCGGGAGCGGTCCAGGTAGAGGTGGTCGCCTTCGGTCAGCAGCGACCCCATGCCGACCATGGGTGAGGTGAGGAACCCGGGGTCGCCGCCTTCGGCCCGTCGTCGCTCGACCTCACGGGAGACGTGGGCGGGGGAGAGCATGTCGTCCTTCCACCGCGCCGTGGTGAAGAACGTGACCGCGACCGGTGCGTCGTCGACGTCCCGCACGACGAGGTAGGAGAAGGCCCAGACGTCCTCGGCCCGCCCGGTGGCCTCCGCAGCCCCGAACACCGCCTGGAGCGTGCGCAGCGCGGCGACGTCGAACGCCCCGCGGTGGCCCAGCAGCGCGTCCCACTCCACCGGGTCGACGTCGGCGATCGAACGCACGTGCTCCAGCCGCAGCTGCGGTGGGGCCGGCCGCGGAACGGGGAGGTGGGTGACGGCGCCCTGAGGGGCGGGGTGGCGCAGCGGCAGCACCTCCGGCCGTCCGCGCAGCTGGCGGGCGAACG
>JAOPUS010000037.1 GCA_025963345.1 Blastococcus sp.
TCCTGGCGTGGGAGGAGCGGCGCATGCGCCGCGAGGTCCGGGCCACCGCCAACCGCCTGGCCAACTTCGACGACGCGAACCTGCGCCGGTCCGCCCGTGCGGCGGTCGCCGCCAGTGCCCGGGTCGAGCGCGCGCTGGAGATCCTCGCCAACGACGCCCCCGAGCACCTGCTGGTGGCCGGCCGGCTGCGGCTGGAGTTCGGGCAGGCCTCACTGGAGGAGCTGGGTCAGCGCGCCGAGCCGCCGATGACGAAGGACGCGGTTGCCGGCCGGATCCGCCGTCTGCTGGCCATGGCCGACAAGCGGGCCAAGGACCTCGGCATCCCGGACACGGAATCCGTCGTCACCGACGACATGCTGGCGCAGTAGTGCCCCCGGTCGTCCGATCGTTCGCGATCGGACGACCGGGAGCCGGGCGGGCCGTCGACCGATAGGGTTTCCGCGAGCGTGGCCGTGCGACGTGCGGCCACCGAGCGACATCTTCATCGGTTCAATGGGAGGTCTTCAGTGACGGTCCGCGTGGGCATCAACGGATTCGGTCGGATCGGCCGCAACTTCTGGCGCGCCGCGGCGGCCAGCGGCCAGGACATCGAGATCGTGGCGGTCAACGACCTCACCAGCCCGGAGGTCCTCGCCCATCTGCTGAAGCACGACAGCATCCTCGGCAAGCTGTCCGAGGACGTCGCCGCCGACGGCGAGGGCATCAAGATCGCCGGTTCGACCATGAAGGTCCTCTCCGAGCGCGACCCAGCGAGCCTGCCGTGGGGTGACCTCGGTGTCGACGTCGTCATCGAGTCGACCGGTTTCTTCACCAAGGCTGCCGACGCCCGCAAGCACGTCGATGCCGGTGGTGCCAAGAAGGTCATCATCTCGGCGCCGGCCAGCGACGACGACATCACGATCGTCATGGGCGTCAACGACAACCTGTACGACGGCTCGCAGACGATCATCAGCAACGCGTCCTGCACGACCAACTGCCTCGCGCCCCTGGCGAAGGTGCTCAACGACGCCTTCGGCATCGAGCGCGGTCTCATGACCACCATTCACGCGTACACGGCCGACCAGAACCTGCAGGACGGCCCGCACAAGGACCTCCGCCGGGCCCGAGCCGCCGCGATCAACATGGTGCCGACCTCGACCGGCGCCGCGAAGGCGATCGGCCTGGTGCTCCCCGAGCTGAAGGGCAAGCTCGACGGCTACGCGATCCGCGTCCCGGTGCCCACCGGATCGGCCACCGACCTCACCGTCCAGCTGAAGCGTGAGGGCTCGGCCGACGAGATCGACGCCGCCTACCGCGAGGCCGCGGCCGGCCCACTGGGCAAGTACCTCACCTACACCGACGCCCCGATCGTCTCCTCCGACATCGTCACCGACCCGTCGTCGTGCATCTACGACGCGACGCTGACCAAGGTGTTCGGCCCGATGGTCAAGGTGCTCGGCTGGTACGACAACGAGTGGGGCTACTCCAACCGCCTCGTCGACCTCACCTCTCTGGTAGGCAAGTCCCTCTGATGCGTGCCGTCGACGACCTCATCGCCGAGGGCGTCTCCGGTCGGCGGGTGCTGCTGCGCGCCGACCTGAACGTGCCCCTCGACAAGAGCACGGGCGAGATCACCGACGACGGCCGCATCCGGGCGAGCCTGCCCACGCTGCAGGCACTCCGCGACGCAGGCGCCCGCGTGATCGTCGCGGCGCACCTCGGTCGGCCCAAGGGCGCGCCCGACCCGCAGTTCTCGCTCGCGCCGGTCGCGGCGCGCCTGGGAGAGCTGCTCGGGACGTCGGTGCCGCTGGCCGGCGACGTGGCGGGCGAGGACGCCCGCGCGAAGTCCGAAGCCCTGGGTGACGGGGACGTCCTCATGCTGGAGAACGTCCGCTTCGAGGCGGCGGAGACGTCGAAGGACGACGCGGCCCGCGGTGAGCTCGCCGACCGGCTGGCCGCCCTGGCCGACGTCTACGTGGACGACGCGTTCGGGGCCGTACACCGCAAGCACGCCTCGGTGTACGACGTGGCGCTGCGCCTCCCGCACGCGGCCGGCCGGCTGGTCGCCCGCGAGCTCGAGGTGCTCACCCGGCTGACCACCGACCCCGAGCGGCCCTACGTGGTCGTCCTCGGCGGCTCGAAGGTCAGCGACAAGCTGGCGGTCATCGAGGAGCTGCTGCCCAAGGTCGACCGACTCCTCATCGGCGGCGGCATGTGCTTCACCTTCCTCGCCGCCCAGGGCCACGGCGTCGGCAGCTCGCTGCTGGAGGCCGACCAGGTCGACACCTGCCGCCGGCTGCTCGCAGAGGCCGACGGCCGGATCGTGCTGCCGGTGGACATCGTCTGCGCCGACAGATTCGCCGCCGACGCCGAGACCAGCCTGACGCCGGCCGACGCGATCCCGGACGACCTCATGGGGCTGGACGTGGGCCCGCTGACGGTCGACCTGTTCACCGCTGAGCTGGTCGACGCGCGCACCGTCTTCTGGAACGGTCCGATGGGCGTCTTCGAGCTGGCTCCGTTCCAGGCCGGCACGCGCGGTGTCGCGGAAGCGGTGGGCGCCGTCGACGGGCTTTCCGTCGTCGGGGGAGGGGACTCCGCGGCCGCCGTCCGGCAGCTCGGCCTCGACGAGGAGTCCTACGGCCACATCAGCACCGGCGGCGGCGCGTCGCTGGAGTACCTCGAGGGCCGGGAACTGCCGGGCCTCGCGGTCCTGGCCGACTGAGCAGGGGAGCGGACATGGCTCGCAAGGACCGCACGCCGGTGAAGCGCGAGGGGCGCCGCCCGCTGATCGCCGGCAACTGGAAGATGAACCTGACGCACCTGGAGGCCATCGGCCTGGTGCAGAAGCTGGCGTTCACGATCCCGGAGAGGGTGCTCGACGACGTCGAGGTCGTCGTGCTGCCGCCGTTCACTGCGCTCCGCAGCGTCCAGACGCTGGTGACCGGCGACAAACTGGACGTGGGCTACGGCGCACAGGACCTCTCCCCGTACGACTCCGGGGCCTACACCGGTGACATCAGCGGCGTGATGCTGGCCGCGCTGGCCTGTCAGTTCGTCACCGTCGGCCACTCGGAGCGGCGCGCGCTGCACGGCGAGGACGACGCCGTCGTGGCCGCCAAGGCGCAGGCGGCGCTCCGGCACGGCCTCGTCCCCATCGTCTGCGTGGGGGAGGGGCTGGAGATCCGGCGGGCCGGGGAGCACGTGAGCTACTGCACCACCCAGCTCGACGGCTCCCTCGACGGGCTGACCGGCGAACAGGTGGCGGGCATCGTCATCGCCTACGAGCCCGTCTGGGCCATCGGCACCGGTGAGGTGGCCACTCCTGAGGACGCGCAGGAGGTCTGCGGCGCACTCCGGGTGCGGCTCGCCGAGCGGTTCGGACCGGAGACGGCCGCAACCGTCCGTATCCTGTACGGCGGGTCGGTGAAGGCCGCGAGCACGGCCGGGATCCTGGCCGGGCCGGACATCGACGGTGCGCTCGTCGGCGGCGCCAGCCTGGACGCCGACGAGTTCGCGCAGATCTGTCAGAACGCCGTCGGCGGCAGCTGAGCCCCACTGCCGCCGCCGGCCTACACGGGTGGGGGGCGAGCAGCAGGCTGTGGAGAACACCACCCTGGAGCGGCTGGCGAGTCGGCTCCCCGCGTGGGCCCGGGGCCGACCCCGGCGGCGCCTTCTGGCGGCCGCGGCGATCGTCGTGCTCATCGTCGTCTTCGCGGTCAGCTGCGGAGGTGGCGCGGGCGGCCGGGCCGACGTCCCGGTGGTCGAGGGCAGCGCCGACGCCGGGGTGACCGGTGTCCGGGCGCCGTCGGACCGGACCGGCGGCACCCTCCGGGTCGTCTCGGCCGAGATCGACAGCCTGGACCCGCAGCGCTCCTACCTGCCCGGCATGTGGAACCTGATGCGGCTCTACACCCGCACCCTGGTCACCTACAGCTCCGAGCCAGGCCACACCGACGAGCTGGTGCCCGACCTGGCCACCGACCTCGGCACGCCGTCGGAGGACGGGCTGAGCTGGACCTTCACGCTCCGGGAGGGCGTGCGGTTCGAGAACGGCCGGCCGATCACCGCCCGCGACGTGAAGTACGGCATCGAGCGGTCGTTCGCGTCCGAGGTCATCGTCGGTGGCCCCACCTACGTCGTGGACCTCCTCGACGATCCGGGCAACCAGTACGCGGGGCCGTATCAGGACGAGTCGCCCGACCGGCTGGGCCTCCCGTCGGTCGAGACCCCCGACGAGCGCACGATCGTGTTCCGGCTGCGCGCACCCCAGCCCGACCTGCCGTTCGTCATGGCGTTGCCCTCCAGCAGCCCGGTGCCGATCGAGGCCGACAGCGGCGCCGGCTACGGCAGCGACCCGGTCTCCTCCGGCCCGTACGCGATCAGCTCCGTCGACCCGGCGACCGGCATCCTGTTCGACCGGAACCCGCAGTGGGATCCGGCCACCGACGACGTCCGCACCGCGCTGCCCGATCAGGTGATCGTCCGTACCGGGCTGACCGGCGTGGAGCGGGACCAGGCGCTGCTGGCCGGGTCGGCCGACCTCGACATCACCGGCACCGGCGTCCAGGCGGCGACCACGGCAAGGCTGGCGGAGAACGAGGACAACCCGGTGCGCGGCCGGGTGGACGACGTCACCACCGGCGCCGTCCGGCTGCTCGCCCTGCCGACCGACGTCGCCCCGATGGACAACCCCGACTGCCGTGCCGCGGTCGCCGCGGTGATCGACCGCAGGGCGGTCCAGTCCACGCTGGGCGGGGCGGACAACGTCGTGCGCCGCTCCCAGCTGTGGCCCCGCGGTCTTCCCGGCGGACCCGAGGATCGCGACCCCCGCGCCGACCTCGACGCTGCACGGGCCTCCCTGGAGGCCTGCGGGCAGCCCGACGGGTTCGCCACCGTGCTCGCCGTGGCCGACACGCCGAGCGGGGTCGAGGTCGCCGACGAGGTCGCCGCCGAGTTGGCCGAGGTCGGCATCCGGGCCGAGGTCCGGCCGCTGAGCGCGAGCTCCTTCTACGCCACCGACATCGGCAGCCCCGGCAACGTCGCGGCCAACGGCTACGGGATCGTGCTGGCCACCTCGACGGCGGACTTCCCGACGCCGGCGTCCTTCCTCGTGCCGCTCGTCGACTCGCGCAGCATCCGCTCCGTCGGCAACACCAACTACGCCCGGCTCAGCGATCCGGCGGTCGACGCGCTGATCGACCAGGCCCGGGCCGCCCGCAGCACGGACGCCTGGCGCGAGGTGGCCGGCACCGTCGCGGCGGCGTCGGTCTACGTGCCGCTGGCGGAGACCCGCATCCAGTTGCTCGCGGGACAGCGGCTGCGCAACGGTGTCGTGATGCAGCCCTACAGCGGGCACGACGTCGCCACGGCCGGCGTGCGCTGACAGCGCCGGGAGCATCGCAGCGAGGAACGAGCGAGGAGCGGACCGGGGCGCGGAAGCGCACCGACGGTTCCGTCGTCGACCGTCGGTTAGGCTCGTGGGCAAGAGCCCGGTGCGCGCCGCCGGCCGCCGAGCGCAGGAGAACTGATGATCGAGCTCGTCCTCAACGTGGTGCTGGTGATCACCAGCGCCCTCCTGATCGTGCTGATCCTTCTGCACCGGGGGAAGGGTGGCGGGCTGTCCTCCATGTTCGGGGGCGGGGTCTCCTCCTCGCTGGCCGGCTCGTCGGTCGTGGAGAAGAACCTCAATCGGCTGACCGTCTTCTGCGCGATCATCTGGTCCGTGTGCATCGTCGGGCTGGGGATCCTGCTCAAGGTCACCTGAGCAAGGACCCCGTCCCTCTCACCGCTCGCACGCTCGCACGCTCGCGGCGAGCCTCCGGACGGGGCCGAACAATCCGCGCGAAAACGTGACCGGAGATCGCCTCTCCAGGCTCTAGACTGCCCGCGCGGCCGTGAGTTGCCGCACGACCTGGACTTCTCGATCAGGGGGCGCTCGTGGCTGGTGGTAACGCGATTCGGGGCACCCGGGTCGGAGCAGGTCCGATGGGTGAGGCCGAGCGCGGCGAGGCTGCGCCACGCAATCGGATCCCCTTCTGGTGCGCGAACCGGCACGAGACCCGGGTCGCGTTCGCCAGCGATGCAGACATCCCCGAGTTCTGGGACTGTCCGCGCTGCGGGCTGCCCGCCGGGCAGGACGAGCAGAACCCGCCCGCCGCGCCGCGGACCGAGCCGTACAAGACCCACCTGGCGTATGTGCGGGAGCGGCGTACCGACGCCGACGGTGACGCCCTGCTGGAAGAGGCGCTCACGCGGCTGCACCGGCGCCGCGGCGCCTGACCCCACCCGCCGTCGACCCGGTCTGTCGGGCGCCCCGGCGCAGAGCCGGGATGGGTTCAGCCCTTGCGCGGGGGGAAGACCGGGCCGCGCGAGTGCCAGCCGGCCGTAGCCACGTCCCAGTACTCCGAGCGCGGCCGCGTGCCGCGCGAGAGGTGCCACGGCTCGGGCCACGGAAAGGCACCGGCGGTCGAGGGCGGGACGGTCGGCGCGGGCTCGTCGGCAGTTTCCGGCTCGACGGTGTCCTGCTGGCGCTCGCGGAGCCGCGGGATCGCCGGCGTCCTGAGCGCAGCCCGGGTGTCGTGGACGGTCATGGGAGGGCTCCTGCCTGGATCGGACTCCTGGTCGAGCGGGCCGAGTGCGCTCCGCTCGCACTCAGGAGAGATCCGGCCCTCCACCGCGGATACGTCTCAGCCCGTGCGGTCCGGGAGCTCGGCGGCCGCCGCTGCGTCCAGCAGCCAGCGGGTGGCCCGGGTGCCGTGCACCCCGGCGGCAGGTAGCTGTACCGGGTCCGCGCCGGACAGCGCCTGCGCGACGGCGGGCGCCTTGGCTTCGCCCGCGACGAGCAGCCAGACCTCCTGCGCGGAGTTGATCGCGGGGAACCCCAGACTGATGCGGGTCGGCGGTGGCTTCGGGCAGTCTCGGACCGCCAGGACCGTGCGCTCGTCGCGCGCGGCGGGTGAGTCCGGGAAGATCGAGGCGACGTGGCCCTCGGGACCGACGCCGAGCAGGAGGACGTCGAACCGTGGGAGGTCCTGGCCCGGCGGGGCGGCGGCGGAAAGCTGCTCCGCGTACCAGGCGGCGGCGTCCTCGGGCTCGGCGAACCCCGCGTCCGAGGCCGGCATGGGGTGCACTCGCTCGGCGGGGGCCCGGATCATGTCGAGCAGCGCCTCCCGAGCCGCCTTGTCGTTGCGCTGGTCGTCGTCGGCCGGGACATACCGCTCGTCGCCCCACCAGAAGTCCACCGCTGTCCAGTCGACCCGGTGGCGCGGGGGGTCGTCGGCCAGGGCACCGACGCGCTCCAGCACGGCGATGCCCATCCCGCCCCCGGTGAGCACCACCGAGGCGGTCCCGTGCACGATCTGGGCGGCAGCCACACGCGCGATCAGGGCCTCGGCCACCGCGCGCGACAGGTGCGCGGCGTCCGGTTCGACGACGACGTCGGGGGGAGGAGCGGTCACGAGTCGCTGCTCTTCGCGGCCGCGCGCTTCTTCGGCCGGGAGCCGTTGCCGTTCTCCTCGGCGGGGTCGAACCACACGTGCTCACGGGTCGGCGAGCGGTCGGCCAGGCCCCTGACTCCGGTCGCCGACTCCAGCGCGTCGCTGTAGGGCTCGTCAGGGTCCAGTCGGCGCAGTTCCTCGCTGAGCAGGTCACCGAGCACCCGCTCCGGCAGAGCCACCGTGGTGTCGGGCCGGAACGGTTGGGTGATGACCGCCCCGCCGCGGCGGTCGGCGTGGATCTGCACCTCCTCCTTCTGGTCCAGGGTCAGGACGACGGACTCGACGCCGCTGTCCCCGGGCTTCCGGGCGCTCTCCTTCACGGTGACCGCGCAGCCACAGCGGGCCGACAGCCAGCCGGCGGTCAACTGCGCCGTCGGGTTGTCCGGATCGCCCTCGATCCGGCCACCCTGGACGACGACCGGTTCACCGCGGCGGCCGGAGACGGAGTCCAGGCTGGAGGCGAGGATCGCCCGCCACGAGGTGCTGCGGGTCCAGGCAAGGTCGGTGTCGCCGGGGGCGTAGTCCACCGCCCGGGTCTTGAGTGCGGCGAGCGGGTCGTCGGCGATCGAGCTGTCGGTGATCCGCCGGTCGGCGAGCACCGCCAGCGCGTCGGTGGCCAGCTGATCCGGGGGCGCGGCGTGCCACCAGGCGACGACGGGGGCGTCGGCGGCCAGCAGCGGCAGAACGACGGACTCGGCGTGCAGCGCCAGGCGGCCGTACATCCGCATGACCACCGCCTCGCCGGGGCCCAGCCGGCCGCCGATGACGACCTCCGCGTCCAGGCGGGGAGTGGGGGCCTCGATCTGCCGGCGCACGACGATGAGCAGCCGGCAGGGATGCATCTCGGCCGCGTGGGTCGCGGCCTCCTCGGCCTCGGCGACCCGGCTCTCGTCGGCGACGACGATCAGGGTGAGGGCGACCCCCGAGAGCACCGCGCCACCAGTGCGCCGCTGCGCGGCCAGTTCCTTCACCACGGCCGAGCCGGTGGTGTCCCAAAGCGTGGTCACGGTGTCTCCTCGGAACGGGAGCGCGGGTGGGGGAGGAGTGCGTTCACGGTCGCCGCCACCTGCGGCCCTCGGCGGCGAGCATCTCGTCGGCCGCGCGGGGTCCCCATTCGCCGGCGCGGTAGGGGTGCGGCGTCGTCCCGGCCCAGAACTCCTCGAGGGGATCGATCACCGCCCAGGAGGCCTCCACCTCGGCGTTGCGCGGGAAGAGCGTGGCGTCGCCGAGGAGGACGTCGAGCAGCAGCCGCTCGTAGGCCTCAGGGCTGGCCTCGGTGAACTGCTCGCCGTAGAGGAAGTCCATCGACACGTCCCGGACCTCCATGACGCTGCCCGGAACCTTCGACCCAAACTTGAGCGTTACCCCTTCGTCGGGCTGTACCCGCACGACGAGCTGGTTGTTCCCGAGCTCCTCGGTGTCGGTCTCGGCGAAGGGCAGGTGCGGCGCCCGCTTGAAGACCAGTGCGATCTCGGTGACCCTGCGCGGCAGCCGCTTGCCGGTGCGCAGGTAGAACGGCACCCCGGCCCAGCGGCGGGTCTCCACTCCGAGCCGGACCGCGGCGTAGGTCTCGGTCAGGGACGCGGGGTCCACACCCTCCTCCTGGCGGTAGCCCTTGACCCGCTCACCGGCCAGCCAGCCCTGCTCGTACTGGCCGCGGACGGCGAAGGTCTCCATGTCCTCGGGAACCGAGATCGCACGGAGGATCTTGAGCTTCTCGGTGCGGATCTCCTCGGCGGAGAACTCGACCGGTTCCTCCATCGCGGTCAGCGCAAGGAGCTGCAGCAGGTGGTTCTGCAGCACGTCACGGGCGGCGCCGGTCTTCTCGTAGAACTGCGCCCGCCCGCCGATGCCCACGTCCTCGGCCATGGTGATCTGCACCGAGTCGACGTGATTGCCGTTCCAGATCGGCTCGAAGAGGGTGTTGGCGAACCGCAGCGCCAGCAGGTTCTGGACGGTCTCCTTGCCCAGGTAGTGATCGATGCGGAAGACGTCGTCGGGGCCGAACACGGAGTCGACCAGCGCGTTGAGCTCCCGGCTGGAGGGCAGGTCCTCGCCGAACGGCTTCTCGACGACGACCCGACGCCACCGGCCGGGAGTGCTCTCGGCCATGCCTGTGCGCTGCATCTGCTTGAGCACGGTCGGGAACATCGACGGCGGGATGGACAGGTAGAAGGCCGCGTTGCCGCCGATGCCGTGGGTGCCCTCGAGTTCGTCGAGTGTGGCGGCCAACTGGTCGAAAGCGTTGTCGTCGTCGAAGGAGCCCTGGACGAAGGTGATGTCGGCGGCCAGCTGCTCCCACACCTCCTCCCGCCACGGCGTGCGGGCGTACTGCCGGGCGGCCTCGCGGGAGAGCTCGGCGAACTCGGTGTCGCCCCAGTCGCGGCGGGCAAAGCCGAGCAGCGCAAAGTTGGTCGGCAGGAGGCCGCGGTTGGCCAGGTCGTAGACGGCCGGCAGCAGCTTCTTGCGGGCCAGGTCGCCGGTGATGCCGAAGACGACGAGCGCGCACGGCTCGGGCACCCGGGGCAGCCGCCGGTCCCGCGGATCGCGCAGCGGGTTGGGGATCATGGTCCGTCCTCGAGGTAGGAAGGAGGCCCGCCGTCCGGACGGGGGGCGGAACGGGACGCGGGTCGTGCGGCTGTACTCCCGGGGGTCAGCCCAGCGCCTCCTGGAGCTGGCGGAGCCCGGCGGTGCGGTCGGTCAGGTGCAGGTGCAGCAGCGGGCGGCCGCGGTCGGCGATGGCCTTGCGGTCCCCGGCGGCCTGCGCCGCCTGGAGGGTGGCGAAGCCGAACGGCTGGTCGGGGACGGGGAGGTCCTCGGTCACCGCGCCGGTGAGCTGCAGGAACGAGCCGACCTGTGGGCCGCCCTTGTGGTACTGGCCGGTGGAGTGCAGGAAGCGCGGCCCCCAACCGAAGGTGACGGCGTGCTCGGTCCGACGGGCGAGAGCTGCCCGAAGGTCGTGCGCGCGCGCGTCCCGCTCCCGGTCCAGGTAGGCCATGACGGCGAGGTAGCCGCGCGGCGGGATCGAGCTCAGCAGTGCGTCGAGGGCCAGGGCCACGCCGTCGTGCGAGGACAGGTCGACCCCGTCGAGGACACCCCCGCTGCCGCGGATCTCGATGGCGCCGATCGTGGCAGCCGGTGGCTCGTCGGGGAGGCCCTCGGCGAGGATCCGCTGGGTGTTCTCCTTGCTCTCGGTGACGTTCGGCTGGTCGAAGGGGTTGATCCCCAGGACCCGGCCGGCCACGGCCGTCGCGTACTCCCAGCCGAGGAACTGCGCGCCGAGCGGCCCGTCGACGTCGATCGAGGGTGGCTTCGCGGCGGAGCCGGACCCCACCACGGCGAGGACCACGTCGGAACCGGTCGAGCCCGGAGCGTCGGTGGACTCGAGGACGACGGGCAGGATGCCGCGCCCCTCCTTGCCGGTGGACTCGGCGATCAGCTGCTCGGCCCAGTCGCCGAAGCCGGTGATCGACGAGTCGCCGTCGGCGAGGGCCAGCTTGTCCCGGCCGTTGCGGAAGGCAGCACCCATGGCGGCACCGAGCTCTTGCGCCGCGTTGTCCGAGGCGGCCAGGTGCTCGGCCAGCTCCTCGGCCTCGTCGAGCAGGGCGCCGATGTCGGCCCCCGCGAGGGCCGAGGGCACCAGCCCGAACGCCGACAGCGCGCTGTAGCGCCCGCCGACGGTCGGGTCGGCCAGGAACACCGCACGGGCACCCATCTCCGCCGCCGTGTCGGCCAGCGGCGAGCCGGGGTCGGTGACGACGACGAAGCGCGCCCCGATCTCCTTCTCGTCCAGCCCGGCCGCGGCGAACGCGGCGATGAAGGCCCGTCGGTGGCTGTCCGTCTCGACCGTGCCCCCGGACTTCGAGCTGACGACGACGACCGTCCGGTCCAGGTCGGTCATCGCGCCGGCCACCTGGCCCGGGTCGGTGGTGTCGAGGACGACCAGCGGCACCCCCGCGGTACGGCAGATGACTTCCGGCGCCAGGGACGAGCCGCCCATGCCACACAGGACGATGCGGTCCAGGCCCTCGCCGGTCAGCTCCGCCCGTAGGTCGGCCAGTCGGCTCACCAGCTGCCGCGAGGTCGCCGGCAGATCCAGCCAGCCGAGCCGGGCCGACGCCTCGATCTCGGCGTCGGGGCCCCAGAGCGTGGCGTCCTTCTGGACCAGCCGGGCCGCCACACCGTCCTCGGCGAGCTGTCCCCGCAGCGTGTCGGGGATGTCCAGCCCGTTCAGGGCGACGGAGAACGAAGAACTCACTTCTTGTCCTGTAGCTCGGTGCGCACCGATTCGGTCAGCTCGTCCCACGAGTCGACGAACTTCTGCACGCCCTCCTCCTCCAGCACACGGAAGACGTCGTCGAGGTCGACGCCGGCGTCGCTGACGGCCTTCAGGACCGCCGCCGCTTCGTCGTAGGCCTTCTGCACCGGCGTGCCGGGGCGGCCGTGGTCGGCGTAGGCCATCAGCGTCTTCTCCGGCATGGTGTTGACCGTGCCGGGCGCGATCAGCTCACTGATGTACAGCGTGTCGGAGTACTCGGTGTTCTTGACGCCCGTCGACGCCCACAGCGGGCGCTGCGGTCGCGCACCCCGGGCCTCGAGCACCCGCCAGCGGTCGGAGGTGAAGACCTCCTCGTAGGCCTGGTAGGCGAGCTGTGCGTTGGCCACGGCCGCCTTGCCCTTGAGGGACGGGTCGGCGCCGAGCTTGTCCAGCCGCTTGTCGATCTCCGTGTCCACGCGGGACACGAAGAAGGAGGCCACGGACTCGATGTCGGCCACCCCGGCCTCGGGGTGCTCGGTCAAACGCTGCTCGATGCCGGCGAGGTAGGCGTCCATGACCGCCCGGTACCGCTCGAGGCTGAAGATCAAGGTGACGTTGACGCTGATGCCCGCAGCGATCGTGCTGGTGATCGCCGGCAGGCCGGCCTCGGTCGCGGGGATCTTGATGAACAGGTTCGGCCGGTCGACGAGCCACCACAGGTGGGCGGCCTCGGCCGCGGTGGCGTCGGTGTCGTGCGCCAGCCCCGGGGCCACCTCCAGCGAGACGCGGCCGTCGTTGCCGGTCCGGTGGGCGACCGGGGCCAGCAGGTCGCAGGCATCCCGGACGTCGGAGGCGGTGATGGTGCGCAGCGCCTCCTCGACGCTGACGCCGCGGACGGCCATGGCGTGCAGTTGGTCGTCATAGGAGTCCGACCCGCTGATCGCCGCGGCGAAGATCGTCGGGTTGGTGGTGACCCCGACGACGCAGTACTCGTCGGCCAGCTTCTGCAGGTTGCCGCTGCGGATCCGGTCCCGGGACAGGTCGTCGAGCCAGACGGCGACTCCCGCGGCGGACAGCTCGGCCAGATTGTTGTTCTGTGCCATGACATGTGCCTTTCGGGCTCGGTCTTCGGAAATGCGGCCTTCGGATATATGTGGGGTCAGACGGCGGCCGGGTCACCGGTCGCCGGTGGGGTTGTCCAGTCCGCCGTGGGATGCTCCCGGGCCGGCTGGGACGGCGGCGTCGGCCGCGGCGGCCTGCAGGCTCTCGCGCGCGGCGGCCACGACGGCCTCCGCGGTGAGGCCGAATTCCTTGTAGAGCACGGTGTAGGCGGCGCTGGCGCCGTAGTGGTTGATGCCCACGATGCGACCGGCATCGCCGACGAACTCGCGCCAGCCCATGGGAACGGCGGCCTCGACGCTCACCCGCGCACGGACCGTGGGCGGCAGGACCTCGTTGCGGTAGCTGTCGTCCTGCTCGGCGAACCACTCCACGCACGGCAGTGAGACGACGCGCGTGGGGATGCCCTCCGCTTCCAGTGCCTCGCGGGCAGCGACGGCGATCTGCACCTCGGAGCCGGTGCCCATGAGGATCACCTCGGGGGTGCCCGACGAGGCCTCGGCCAGGACGTAGCCGCCCCGGGCCACGCCCTCGGCCGAGGCGAACTCGTTCCGGTCGAACACGGGCAGGTTCTGCCGGGACAGGATGATCCCGGCCGGCCGGTCGTTGTGCTCGAGGATCGTCCGCCAGGCGATGGACACCTCGTGGGCGTCGGCGGGCAGGACGACGTCCAGGCCCGGGATCGCCCGCAGCGCGGCCAGGTGCTCGATCGGCTGGTGGGTCGGGCCGTCCTCGCCGAGCCCGATCGAGTCGTGGGTCCAGACGTAGGTGACGGGCAGCTGCATGATGGCGGCCAGCCGCACCGCGCCGCGCATGTAGTCGGAGAACGTGAGGAACGTGCCGCCGTAGACGCGGGTGCCGCCGTGCAGCGTGATGCCGTTCATGATCGAGCCCATGCCGTGCTCGCGGACGCCGAAGTGCAGGGTGCGGCCGTAGGGGCCGCCGCTCCACATCTTCGTCTGTCGGTCGGCGGGCAGGAAAGACGGTTCGCCCTTGACGGCGGTGTTGTTGCTCTCCGCCAGGTCGGCCGAGCCGCCCCACAGCTCCGGCAGGACCGGGTAGAGCGCGGCGAGCACGTCACCGGAGGCCTTGCGGGTGGCCACGCCCTTCGGGTCGGCCGGCCACGTGGGCAGCCCGTCGGCCCAGCCCTCCGGCAGGGTGCGGGTCGACATGCGCTCCAGCAGGGCGGCGCCCTCGGGGTTGTCCCTCTTCCAGGCCTCGAACCGGGGCTGCCAGGCCGCGTGGGCCTCCTGGCCCCGGCTGATGACCTTGCGGGCGTGCTCGATGACCTCGGGCGCGACGTCGAAGTTCTTCTCGGGGTCGAAGCCGAGGATCTTCTTGGTCGCCGCGACCTCGTCCGCGCCGAGTGCGGACCCGTGCGCAGCGCCGGTGTTCTGCTTGTTCGGGGCCGGCCAGCCGAGGATCGTCTTCAGCACGATGATCGACGGGCGGCCGGTCTCGGCCGTGGCAGCCGCGAAGGCAGCGTCCACCGCGGCGAGGTCCTCGCCGTCCTCGACGGTCTGGACGTGCCAGCCGTAGGCCTCGTAGCGCTTGCCGACGT
>JAOPUS010000275.1 GCA_025963345.1 Blastococcus sp.
GGCGATCCCGGTGGCCCGGGCCGGGCAGCCCGAGGACATCGCGCATACCGTGTCGTTCCTCGTCAGCGAGGGCGCCGGGTTCGTGTCGGGTCAGGTCATCTACGTCGCCGGGGGCCCGAGGGCCTGACCAAGGACCCCCTTCTCCCCACCCCTCGCACGCTCGGGGCGGTGCCCTGAAGGGCCGTGCCCTGAAGGGCCTTACGTGCGCTCGGGGTAGCGGGCCCGGACGAAGAGGTAGGCACCGAACGCGGCGATACCGACGGCGACGAGCGTCAGCAGGATCCGGCCGAAGGGCAGGTCGAGGATCGTGCGCAGCGCGCCGTCGAGGCCCTGCGCCTTGGACGGGTCGAAGGTGACCGCGGCGTAGACCAGCAGCCCGCCCACGCCGGCGAGGGCGACGCCCTTGCCGGGGAACCCGACCTGTCCGAGCCGGGTCACCAGCCTGAGGGCGCCCGGCGACGCGTCGGTGGTGTCGATCTCCTTGAGGAAGCGCTTCGTCACGCCCTTGTAGACGTGGTAGGCGCCTACGCCGATCAGGACGAGCCCGGCGGCGCCGACCAGGAACTGGCCAGCCGGCCAGTCGAAGACGCCGGCCGTGGTCTCCTGTTGTTGCTGGGAACTGGACTGGCCTCCGCCGGTGGCGAAGCGGATGGCAAGCACGGCCAGCGCGGCGTAGATGACCGCCTTGCCGATGGCCTTGCCGGATTTCTTGATGGCCTTCGTACGGGTCTTGCCCGCGGTGGACCAGCCGCTGCGCCAGCGCAGGACCTCCGCGGCCTGCCAGACGGCCAGTGCGATCAGCCCCACGGCGATCACCCACAGCAGGGGCTTGCCGGCCGGCGACTCCGCGAGCCTTGACATGGCGCCGGACTGGTCGGCCGACTCCCCGCCCCCGCCGAACCAGGCCAGCTCCACCGCCAGCCAGGCGACGAGCAGGTGCACGGCGCCGTAGGCGAGCATCCCCACCCGCGCGAGGTTCTCGAGGGCCTCGCCGTCGGCGGCGCCCATGGCGGAGCGGGCCGTTCCCTGTGCACTCATGACCGGCTCCTTCGACAGCGGACGGACAGCGGTTCAGCGTGTCACAGGCCCCCGGTCCGGCGCCTGCGGAACGAGGGCGGCGGTGAGGGACACTGGACCCGTGGCGAACGGCGGAACCGGCATCCTGACCGCAGGCACCCAGGGCATCGCGACCCCGGAGGACGCCCGGCGGGCCTGGCCCCAGTGGCTGGGGCTCGGCATCGCGATGATCGCCGTCGCCGTCACCTCCGTCTTCTGGGACGCCGCCGGGGCACGGCTGCTGCTGGGTGCGTTGGGGCTCTTCCTGGTCGTCCGCGGCGCGGTGCTGTTGCGCGGTGCCCGGTCCGGCGCGGTGGGCCCCGCCCTCGCCTCGCGGGCCCGCGGTCTGGGCACGGGCGCGCTCGTCGTCGGTGCGGTCGGGCTCGTCGTCGCCGTCTCCTCCGGAGTGCTGGCCGCCGGGGTGCTCCTGGTCGCCGTCCCGCTCCTGCTGCTGGGTGCCGCCGCCGGTCTGCTCGGCCGCAGGGGTGCCTCGCGCCGCGGCGGTCAAGCGCTGCTCGTGTGGACCTTCCTGGTCACCGGTCTGCTCGTCGCCACCGGCGTCGCCCAGGGCTGGGCGCGGGCCTCGGACGTCGCCACCGTGGTCGCGGCGCTGGCCGTGGCCGTCCTCGGTGTGCCGTTGATCGTCGCGGCGAGCGGGCTGCGCCGGGTCGCCGCCGAGCCCGTGCCGGCCGCCGTCCCCGCCGGGTGCGCGGGCTGCGCGTGCGGTGCGGGCGGCTGCGGGGCCTGATCCCGGGCCCTACTGCTGGGTGCGGACCTCGAGCCCGCTCAGTTCGGGCAGCAGGTCGCCGGTGTGGACGACGCCGAGCCGCTGGGTCGCGCGGGTGAGGGCGACGTAGAGGTCGTTGTGCCCCCGCACTCCCTCCTCGACGATCCCGGCCGGGTCGACGACCAGCACCGAGTCGAACTCCAGCCCCTTCGCGCCGGACGGCGGCAGGACGACGGGTCCTGACGTGAGGTCGGCCGAACCGGCGGGAAGTGCCGTGTCCAGAAGTGCTGTGTTCAGAAGTGCTGTGTCCAGAAGTGCTGCGGCGAGTCCGTCGATGCGGCTGGGCGGCGCCAGTACCGCGAGCGTGCCGCCGTCGGCCTCGAACGAGGCGGCCGCCGCCGCCACCGCGGCAGCCAGGCCGGCGTCGGACACCTCCAGCCCCCAGGGGTGGACGCCGGTGGAGCGCACCGACTGGCCGGCGGAGGCGGTCGAGCCACCGGCGGCGAGCACCTCGGCGGCGACCTCCATGATCTCGGCCGGGGTGCGGTAGTTGACCGTCAGCTCCTCCATGCGCCAGTGCGTGCCCAGGTGCGGGGTGAGGACCTCGGCCCAGCTGTTGGCGCCGGCCAGGGACCCGGTCTGGGCGACGTCGCCGACCAGCGTCATCGAGCGGGTGGGGCAGCGGCGCAGCAGCAGCCGCCACGCCATCGCCGAGAGCTCCTGCGCCTCGTCGACGATCACGTGGCCGTAGGTCCAGGTGCGGTCGGCGGCGGCCCGTTCGGCCATCGTCCGGGTGTCGCGCACCTCCTGGCGGGCGGCCAGGCCCTCGGCGTCGAGGAGGTCGCCGGCGCTGAGTTCCTCGGCCTCCGCCTCGGTCTCGGCGTCGGTCGAGCGGGAGCCGTGCAGCATGTCGAGCGTCTCCTGGGCGTCCCGCCGGCGGTGCTGCTCGTCGCGCCGGGCCGCGGCCCGCTCGGCCGAGTCGTCGACGCCGAGCAGCTCGTCGGCCTCCTCCAGCAGCGGCACGTCGGCCGGGGTCCACGGGGACGACGGCGGCCGCAGCAGCAGGTCCCGGTCGGCCTCGCTCCAGCCGGGGGTCGCCTCGACGATCCGCTCCCGGGAGGCGAACAGGTCACGGAGCAACCGCTCGGGGGTCAGCCGCGGCCACAGCCGGTCGATCAGCGCGTGCACAGTCGGCTCCGCGGCGATCTCCCGGCGGAGGGCGGCGACGTCCGCGTCGTCGAGCAGGCTGTCGCCGCCCCGGACGTCGGCGCCCAGGCGGTCGGCGTAACGCTGGGCCAGCCGGTCGACCACCCGGCGGGCGAAGGCGGGCCGGGCCTCGTTGTGCAGCCGGGAGGCGGCCCGTCCGCGGGTACGGGCGCGGGCGGCGTCGGTGGGGGTGAATCGCAGCGTCGTCCCGTCGACCGTGATCTCCACCGGTCCGTCGGGGACGGACTGACGCTGGGCGACGGCGGCGGCGATGACGTCGGCCATGGCGAGGCGGCCCTTGACCTCGGTGACCTCCGGGCGCTCGGCCGCGTGCGCCTCCACGCCGGGGCGCAGGCTGCCGAGGTCGGCCAGCACGACGCCGGTCTCGCCGAGGGACGGCAGCACGTCGGCGATGTAGCGCAGGAAGGTGGGGGAGGGGCCGACGATGAGCAGTCCGCTGCGGGCGAGCCGCTCGCGGTGGGTGTAGAGCAGGTAGGCGGCGCGGTGCAGCGCGACGGCGGTCTTGCCGGTGCCGGGCCCGCCCTGGACGACCAGCACGCCGCGGTGGTCGGCGCGGATGATCCGGTCCTGCTCGGCCTGGATGGTGCGGACGATGTCGGTCATCCGGCCGGTGCGGGTGGCGTTCAGGGCGGCGAGCAGGACCGACTCGCCGGCCAGGCCGGACCGTTGCGCGACGTCGGGATCGTCGAGGTCGAGGGTCTCGTCGGCGATGCCGACGACCGTCCGGCCGCGGGTGCGGATGTGCCGGCGACGGCGGACGCCGAGGTCGTGCAGCGGGGTCGCTGTGTAGAACGGCTGGGCGGCCGGGGCTCGCCAGTCGACCAGGAGCGGCTCCTCGTCGCCGTCCTCTGCTGACAGCCCGACCCGGCCGACGTACCGGGGGACGACGGCGTCGCGGCGATCCAGCCGGCCGAAGCACAGGCCGCTCTCCGCGGCGTCGAGGGCCACGAGCCGCTCGGTGTAGAGCTGGACGGTCGCCTCGCGTTCTCCGACGGCCTGCGGGTTGTGCGCGACGCTGGCCAGGGCGTCGTCGAGGCGGGACGCCACCCGCGCGCGGATGTCGTCCAGCCGCCGGTGCAGCCCGGTCACGTAGCCCTGTTCGGCGACCAGCTCGGGGTCCTGTCCGGTCTGGCCGGCGGGAGCGGGTCGTGCTGAAGACAAGCTGATCTCTCTCCGTCGCTGTGCTGCGCCGCTACCGTGGGGAATGGCCCCAGGCGTGCTGTTCGCGCTGACTCTGCCCGGCCTGGTGGTCCTTCTGGTCCTCCTGGCCACCGTCGAGCATGCCTGGTCGCGGCTGGGCCTCCGGAGCCCCCTGCACCGGCGGGCGCGGCACGCGCTCTCGGCGGGCGGCATGGACGTGTTCTCCGCGGCGCTGTTCCCGGGCAAGGCGGTGGACCTGGAGGAGCAGCGGGTCCGTGAGATGCGCCGCGACGACGTCGAGGACGGCGCCCCGCCCCGCCGTCGCATCGACCTCGACAGCGGGGTCGCCTACATCGACCTCAGGTAGTCCTCCAGCCGGTCGGCCAGTTCTCCCGGCCGGCTCAGCGCCACCAGATGCCCGGCGGGGATCTCGTCGGCCGCGATCCCGAGCCGCTCGGCGGCGATGCGCCGCTGGAGCGCGGCCGGGAAGAGCCGGTCGTCGCGGCCGACGAGGACCCGGGTCGGCACGTCCGGCCAGGCGGCCAGCGGCCAGGGATCCTCGAACGGCCGGGTGGACTGGGCGAACGGCTGCTCCTGCGCGGCCGCCACGACGTCGGCCGGGACGTCGTGGAAGAAGACCGCGGTCTCGTCGCCGGGATCGCCGGGTAGCCCCTCGCTCTGCCAGTACGCGGCCTGTGCCGCGCCCTGGCCGGTGACCGTCCACCACTCGCCACCGGTCTCGCCGGGCAGCGGGATCATCGCGTTGAGCAGGACCAGCAGCTCGACGGGCAGCCGCGCGCAGACCAGCGGCGCGGTGAGCCCGCCCATCGACTGCGCGACAACCACCACGGGGGAGCGCTCGCCGACCGCCGCGACGACCGTGTCGGCGTACGCAGCCAGGCCCGCCGTGTCGTCGTCCGTGGGGAGGTCGACGGCGATCGCGACGTGCCCGCGGCGCTCGAGCTCGGCCACCAGCCGGTGCCAGTACCAGGCCTGGCCACCGGCACCCGGGATCAGCACGAAGGTCGTCGGCACATCCGGTCCGACCGTCGCGGGCCCGAGAAGTCATCGGACCGGGCATTAGTCGGTCGGCAAGCGCAACTCCGGGGACACGTTCCTGACACGTCCTCTCCCTACCGTCGACGGTGCACCTGCGACGAGGGGGAGACAGCCATGAGCACGACAACCAAGGAGCGGACCACTTGGGTCTGCGACAACTGCCAGGCCGAGACCGCGGTCGTACGCAAGCGCTGCACCGACTGCGGGACCTCCCGCCACTGACGCCTGTTCAGGGCGGATCTGCTCACGGCGCCGGCGGGGCGCCTCGCAGCCGGACGACGGCCGCCCGGTAGTCCTGGCGGCCGTGCAGCCGCCAGGCCACGCGCGCTGCCGGCGAGAGTCCGTCGAGCAGCCGCGCGCGGTCGGCAGCGCAGGAGTCCTCGTGCGCCAGGCCGATCACGAACAGCTGCTCGCGGCCGGAGAGCCGGCAGTGTGACGAGCGGGCTATCTCGGCCCAGTCGCCCGGCTCGAGGTGCTCGCCGAGCAGCGGCAGCAGGGCGGCCTCCTCCTCGGCGGTCTGCGCGTCGACGGCGTCGGCCAGGTCGAGGCAGGCCAGGGCGAAGGCGTCCCGCGCGGGAGCCGCCCCGGCCACCTGCCACTGGCGGGCGGCGGTGGAGAGGTCGCGCAGCATGTGGTCGACCCGCGCGCAGCGGTCGGTCCAGTCGTCGAGTGCGGCGCGGACGGTACCGATCCGGTCGCCGGGCACCGCGCGCAGGAGGGCGGGCCAGACTGCCTCGCGCTCGACGGTGTGGTGGTGCAGGAGGACGCGGCCGATCAGGTCGGCGTGCCGGGTGAGCGCCGCGGTGCGCTCGGCCTCGCCGGCCGGCGCCCACGTGGCCAGCTCGCCGAGTAGTCGCAGCTCGCGGCGGACCAACTGGTGCAGCACCCGCTGGTAGGCGACGGCGCGGCAGGCGGAGTGGTCGCGGCGCTCGGCGGTGTTCACCGGAGCCGTGTTCATCGAGGCACTGCGCGCGGCACCGGACTCCGGGGAGCGAGGGACCGGGATCGGGCTGGTCGGAAGGACCGCGACAGCGGTCATGTGCGCACCTCGTTCGGCGGTCGTGCCGGCGGATGCGGGGCAGGCTAGGGGAAAGGGGACGAGGCGTGACAGGGGATTCCGGCTACGGCCGGGACACGTTCGAGTGTTCTGGCTGTGCGTCCCGCATTGGTGACCGATGGTGATCCGGAACCGTGAGCCGCGGGGACCGGCCCGCACCCGCGGCCCCGTCCCATAGGGTCGACGGGTGGGCAGTGTCCTCACGCGGAACTGCGTGACCGTCAGTGGTGTGCCCTCGGGGCGGCCGATGGTGTTCGCGCACGGCTTCGGCTGCGACCAGGCGATGTGGCGGTTCGTCGCGCCGGACTTCGAGGTCGACCACCGCGTCGTCCTCTTCGACCATGTCGGGGCGGGCCGGTCCGACCTCACCGCCTACGACCCGGAGAAGTACGGCTCGCTGCGCGGCTACGCGTCCGACATCGTGCAGATCTGCCGGGACCTCGGGCTGAGCGACGTCGTCCTCGTGGGGCACTCGGTGAGCGCGATGATCGGCGTCCTGGCGCTGCAGGAGGCCCCGGAGCTGTTCGGCGCCATGGTGATGATCGGGCCCAATCCGCGCTACGTCGACGACGGCGACTACGTCGGCGGGTTCAGCCGCGCCGACATCGGCGGTCTGCTCGACGCTCTCGACAGCAACCACCTCGGCTGGTCCGCGCAGATGGCCCCGGTGATCATGGGCAACCACCCCGACCACCCGGAGCTGGCCGAGGAGCTGACCAACAGCTTCTGCCGCACCGATCCCGACATCGCCCGCCAGTTCGCCCGCGTCACGTTCCTCTCCGACAACCGGGCCGACCTCGCCGACGTCGCCGTCCCGACGCTGGTCCTGCAGTGCAGTGAGGACGTCATCGCACCCGACGTCGTCGGCACGTACGTCCACGAGGCCGTCCCCGGGAGCGCGTTCACCCGGCTCGCGGCCACCGGGCACGTGCCGCACCTGAGCGCGCCGGAGGAGACGACCGCGGCGATCCGGGCGTTCCTGACGGGGTGAACGAGATGACCGGCCCACCGGGCGAGTCCGACCCGCGCGCACAGCTGGGGCGGCTGCTGGAGGAGGACCCGGCCGACCTGTACGAGAACGCGCCGATGGGCTATCTGTCGGCGCTGCCCGACGGCCGGATCGTCAAGGTCAACCGGACGTTCTGCGCATGGACCGGCCGCTCGCCCGAAGACCTCCTCGGCATCCGCTTCCAGGATCTGCTGACCATCGGCGGCCGGGTGTTCCACGAGACCCACCTGCTGCCGCTGCTGCGCATGCAGGGGGCGGTGCGGGAGATCGCGCTCGACGTCGTCCGCATGGACGGGTCGTTGCTGCCGTGCCTGATCAACGCCGTCGAGCTGCGCGACGACGACGGCGCGCCCGTGCTGATGCGGGCGACGCTGTTCGAGGCGACCGCGCGGCGGCGCTACGAGCGCGAGCTGCTGAGCGCCCAGCGGGCGGCCGAGGCGTCCGAGGCCCGCTCCCGGATGGTGCAGCAGGTCGTCTCCGACATGGCGGCGGCGACGTCGGTGGCCGACGTCGCGTCGGTGATCGTCGAGCGCGGCCGCGAGGCGCTGGGCGCGCGGGGGGCAGCGCTGGTGCTGGTCGACGAGGACCCGTCGGGCGGCGTCGACCGCGTCCCGGGCCTGCACACCGAGCACGCGGTGGGCCTGCCGGCCGAGCTGCTGCACGAGCTCCGGGTGGCGGCGATCGGCCAGCTCGCACTGGAACTGGCCCAGGGGGTGCGGACGGTGACCCTCGACGATCGGCTCCGGACGGGCCGCCCGGAGGTGGCGGCCGCCATGCTCGCCGGCGGGCTGTCGAGCCTCGTGCTCGTCCCGGTGGACGCCGACAGCCGGCGGCTCGGGGTGCTCGTGCTCGGGCTCGGTGCCGTCGGGGGTGACCTGATCAGCCTGGACGAACCGGAGGCCGTGCGGGCCACCGAGCCGGCCGACGTCGAGCTGCTGTGGACTCTGGGGCGGCAGGCGGGCCAGGCCCTGGAGCGGGCCCGGTTGCACGAGGAGACCGCCCGGCAGGCCGAGCGGTCGGCGTTCCTGCTCGAGGCCGCCCGGCTGCTCGCGGAAGCCGCCGACGTCCGCGACACCGTGGAGCGGCTCGCGGGCCTGGCCGTGGAGCGGCTGGCGGACGTGTGCGCGATCGACCTCGCTTCCGAGCAGGGGATGACCCGGCCGGTGGTGCGGCACCGCGACCCGGCACTGCAGTCGCTCGCCGACGAGCTGCGGCAACGGCAGCTGCCGCAGCGCGAGACACCGCACCCGGGGATGGAGGCGCTGCGCCGCGGCCGGTCGGTCTGGGTCCGGGAGCTGGACGAGGAGCTGCTGACGGCGATCACCCTCGACCCACGACACCTCGAGATCGCCCACGAGCTCGAGCTGGTCAGCATGATCTCGGTGCCGTTCGTGTCCGAGGGCCGCGCTCTCGGTGTGATCACGCTGGCGGCCGATGCGCGACGTGGCCGGTTCACCGCTGCCGACGTCGATGTGGCCGAGCAGCTGGCGCTCCAGGTGGCCCTCGTCGTCGCCAAGGCCCAGCGCTACGAGCTGGACGTCCACACCTCGCACACGCTGCAGGCCAATCTGCTGCCGCCACCCCCGCCGGAGGTGGCCGGGCTCCAGATGGCGGTGCGGTACCTGGCGGCGACGCAGGGGGTGGAGGTCGGCGGCGACTTCTACGACGTCGTCCGGCTGCCGGACGACCAGGTGGCGCTCGCGGTCGGCGACGTCGTCGGCCACGACATCACCGCCGCGGCGACGATGGGCCAGCTCAACAGCGTCTACCGGGCGCTCCTGGTCGACCGGCCGGCGCCGAGCGCGATGATCGACCGGTTGCAGGCGAGCTGGTCGCTGCTGGGCCTGCAGCGGATGGCGACCGCGCTGTTCGCGACGCTGCACCCGGCCACCGGTCAGCTGCGGATCGCCTCGGCCGGGCACCTGCCGCCGCTGCTGCTCACGGCCGGCCATGCCGAGTTCCTGCCGGTGACGCCGAGCCGGATGCTGGGCGCCCCGCCGGCCCCGGCGCCGGCCATGGAATGGGCCGGCGTGCTGCCGATCGGGGCGACGCTGGTGCTGTTCACCGACGGCCTCGTGGAGAGCCGGTCGGCCGACATCGACACGGGGCTCGCGCACCTGCTGACCGCCGCCTCGGCGTCGGGCACGTCGGACCCGGACGAGTTGTGCGACCGACTGCTGGCCGAGATGACCGGGGCGCACCGCGCCGACGACATCGCGCTGCTGGCACTGACCCGCACCGCGTGACCCGCACCCCCTGACCCGCACCCCCTGACCCGTACTGCATAGCGGGAGGGCTTGACCGGCGGGTGGCGCCTCGCGACCCTGGACTCAGTCCGAGGGGGCCGGGATGGGCGAGATCGACACGATCGGCGCGAGCACCATCGACGAGCTGAAGGCGACCCTGGTGCGCGCCTTGGAGAAGGGGGACGCCGTACTCGCGGCCGGGCTGTACGAGCCGGGCGCGCGGCTGCTGCCGCCCGGTGCGCCGGTGATCACCGGCGAGGACGCCGTCCGCGAATTCTGGCAGCGGCGGATCGACGCGGGTTCCGACGGCGGCGTCCTGGAGACGGTGCACCGGGCCGAGTACGGGGACGTCGCGGTCGAGGAGGGGCGCTACGGGCGGCAGGCGGGCGAGCGGCTGCTCGACAGCGGCAAGTACCTGATCGTCTTCCACCGCCGGTCCGATGGGTCGTGGCGGTTCGCGACCGACATGTGGAATTCCGACGCGGGATGACCGGAGGAGTCGTGGCCGATGCGGTGAATCCGGTCGCCGAGGCGATCGACGGGGCGACGGGTGACTGGTCGATGTCCGGTGACGCGATGCGGTGGTCACCCGACCTGGCCGGACGCGGGCCGGTCGACGGCGAGCTGCGCGGCCTCGACGTCGCGTCCGGGATCGGGTCGGGGCTCGGGCTGGACATGAACGGGGTGCGCCGGCTGGTGTCGGGAGCGTTGAGCTCGCTGGGCGCGGTCGCGAGCGACGTCGTCAGTGAATTGCGGCAGCTCACCCGAGGCTCGGCCGCGGGGGATGATGACCGGCCGACGTGACCTGGCGCCGTGACCTGCCGCCCGGTCAGCCTGCGTCGACGGCCTCGCAGACGGCGAAGGAGGCCAGGATGCTCACGGTGTCGCCGGAGGTCCTCGCCGCGGCCAGGTCATCGCTCAGATCCTCGACGCGGTTGCGCAATGTGCCGCTGCCGCCCTCGTTGACCATGACCTTCTCGACTGCTTCGGCGAGCGAGTCGGCCGCGCCGACCTCCAGCCAGTCGGTCGCGGTGCAGGACAGCTCGATCACGCGGTAGGCGTCCTCGTCCGAGAGGTCGGCGACGTGCTGGTCCACGAGGGCCGCCGACGCCTTCTCGATGTCGTCGCCCAGAGAGGCCACCCGACCGGCCGGCACCGGCTGGGGCACGTGCGGAAGCGCGACACTGCCGTCGGCGAGCTCGTCGCCGCTGCGCACGATGTCGTCGGCGGCGCGCCCGACGTCATCCATCAGCCCGCCCGCAGTCCGTGCCGCGGCGCAGCCCACGGCCGGCAGGAGGACGAGTGCAGCTGTGACCGAGATCGTGCGAAGTCGTGACATGGAGTCCCCCGCGACGTCACCGCTCGCGCGCCGAGTCGAGCGCGCGGGAACCGTACGCCCGTGGCCGGCGCGGGCACAGGGGACTCGGCGCGGCGCCGCCGCATGTGGCCCTGTAGAACCGACAGGAGCACGGCCACACCGATGTGGGGAGTCGCATGAGCAGCAACTCGTTGACCCTGGCGCCCGCGCCGCGGTCCGAGGCCGCCGAGCAGGTGCGGGCGGAGGTTCGGGAGTTCCTCGCCGCCGAGCTGGCCGCCGGCACGTTCCGGACGCACGTCGACACCTGGCTCTCCGGCGTCGACCCGTCCTTCTCCCGCAAGCTCGGGGAGCGCGGGTGGCTGGGGATGACCTGGCCGAAGAAGTACGGCGGACATGAGCGCTCGGCGATGGAGCGGTACGCCGTCACCGAGGAACTGCTCGCGGCGGGCGCGCCGGTGGCCGCGCACTGGATCGCCGACCGGCAGTCCGGGCCGAACCTGCTGACGTACGGCACCGAGAAGCAGCGCCAGGAACTCCTGCCGCGGATCGCCGCGGGGGAGTGCTACTTCGTCATCGGGATGAGCGAGCCCGACTCCGGCTCGGACCTCGCCTCGATCCGCACCCGGGCCAGTCGCAACGCTGACGGCGACTGGGTGGTCAACGGCGCCAAGGTCTGGACGTCGAACGCGCACGACTCCCACTACGCGATCACTCTGGTGCGCTCGGTGCCGGCGGACCCGGCGAATCGGCACGCGGGCCTGTCGCAGCTGCTGATCGATCTGTCGCTCCCGGGCATCACGATCAACCCGATCCGGATCCTCGACGGCGGCCACCACTTCAACGAGGTCGTGTTCGAGGACGTCGTCGTGCCCGGCGACATGCTGCTCGGCGAGGACGGCAACGGCTGGCACCAGGTGACCGCCGAGCTGGCCTTCGAGCGGTCGGGGCCGGAACGGTTCCTGTCGACATATCCACTTGTCGCCGAATTCGCGCGGAGGGTGGCCGACTCCGGTGACCCGGCCGCGGTGGCGACGCTGGGCCGGCTGTCGGCCCGGATCCTGGCGCTGCGGCAGATGTCGCTGCGGATCGCCGCGGCCCTCGACCGGGGGGAGCTGCCGAACATCCCCGCCGCCCTGGTGAAGGACGTGGGGACGACGTTCGAGGGAGACGTGATCGAGGAGATCCGGCGAGTGGTCGACGTGACGCCGTCCCTGGACTCACCGGATCCGCTCGGCAGGGCGCTGGCCGAGGCACAGCTGCACGCGCCGGGCTACACGCTGCGCGGTGGGACCAACGAGATCCTGCGCGGGATCGTGGCGCGGGGACTGGGGCTGCGATGAGCGATCAGGACCTGGTGGTCGAGACCGTCCGGGACATCCTCACCGGCTTCGAGCCGTTCGTGCTGACGGCGGAGCGGCGGTGGGACGCCGGGCTCTGGTCGGCGCTGGCCGACGCGGGGCTGACCGGTGTCGGGCTGCCCGAGGAGGCCGGCGGGTCGGGCGGTGAGCTGGCCGACGCGGTGGCGATCGTGCGCACCCTCGCCGCGGGCGCCGCGGCGGTGCCGGTCGCCGAGCAGCTGCTGGTGGCCGGTCCGGCGATCGTGGCCGCGGACCTGGCGCTTCCCTCACCGGAGGAACCGCTGACGTTCGCCGTCGGAGATGCGGTGAGCGCGCAGGCGTCGGACGACGGGGACGGTCCGGGCCGCTTCACGCTGACCGGCACCGCGACCGACGTCGCGTGGGCCGGGGTGGCGCAGCACGTGGCGGTGCTCGCGTCGAGCGCCGTGGGGCCGGTGCTGGCGCTGGTCGCCGTCGGCGACCTGCCGGCGAGCGACGCGTTCAACCTGGCGGGGGAGCCACGCGGCTCGCTGGTCCTGGACGGGGTGCCCGCGACCGGAGCACTGCTGACCGAGACGCAGGCTGACGTCCTGCGCGCGCGGTACGCGTTGGCGCGGGCGGTGCAGCTGGCCGCCGCGCTGGAGCAGGTGCTGGCGTGGACCGTGCAGTACGCGGGGGAGCGGGTGCAGTTCGGCCGGCCGCTGGGCAAGTTCCAGGCGATCCAGATGGAGCTCGCCGAGATGGCGGGCGAGGTGACCGCGGCAACGGCACTGACCGACGCCGCCGTCCAGGCCGTGGAGCGCGACGAGAACGTGGTGCTCGCGGCCGCGGCCGCGAAGGTGCGGGCGGGGGCGGCGGTCGAGGTCGTGGCCCGTCTGGCCCACCAGGTGCACGGCGCCCTCGGGTTCACGCAGGAGCACAAGCTGCACCACCTGACGCGGCGGCTGTGGTCCTGGCGCGACGAGGCCGGCAGCGAGCTGGCATGGTCGCGGGTGCTCGGCGCGGGGGTGCTGGCCGACGGCCCGGACGGCCTCTGGCCGGCGCTGACCCGCGTCGTCTGATCGATCTGCTCGACTCTTCTCTCTTCGAAAGGTGCGTTCGTGGCTGCCGAATCCGGTGAGGTCCTGCTCGAGGTCGACAGCGGGGTGGCGGTCGTGACGCTGAACGCGCCCGACCGCCGCAATGCGCTGACGCCGGCGATGGCCGACGAGCTGATCGCCACGTTCGACGAGGTGGACGCGCGCGCCGACGTCGGCGCCCTGGTCGTCAAGGCGGTCGGGAAGTCCTTCTGCGCGGGCGGGGACATCGCGACGCTGACCTCGGCCGGCAAGGACCCGGCGGCGCCCGAGGCCTACGAGGGCATGGGCAAGATCTACGACTCCTTCTACCGGCTGGGGCAGGTGCGGGTGCCCACGGTGGCGGCGGTGCGTGGCTCGGCGGTCGGCGCCGGCATGAACATGCTGCTGGCCGCGGACCTGCGGATCGTGGCGTCCGACGCGCGGCTGATCTGTGGCTTCCTCAAGCGCGGGCTGCACCCGGGCGGCGGGCACTTCGTGATCCTGTCGCGACTGATCGGCCGGGAGGCCGCGGCGGCCATGGCGCTGTTCGGCGAGGAGATCAACGGCGCGAAGGCGGTCGAGCTCGGGCTGGCGTGGGAGTCGGTGGACGACGCCGCGGTCGAGGACCGGGCGATCGAGCTGGCGACTCGGGTGGCCGCCGACCCCGAGCTGGCGCGGGCGGCGGTGGGCAACTTCCGCAAGGAGGTCGTCGATGGTGCCGTGCGCTGGGACGTCGCGACCCAGTTCGAGCGGCCGGCCCAGATGTGGTCGATGCGCCGGTCGGCCGAGTAGCCGTCAGCCGCTGACGAGCCGGGGGGAGCAATTCGGCTCGGCCAGCCCGTTGGCGGCGCACCACGCGGCCACCTCGGCCCCGGAGCCGAAGCGCTGCGCGACCAGGCTCAGCCACCACGTGTCGTCGAGGTCGGGTGCGCCGACGTCGTTCCCTCGGGCGAGGACGGTCGGGAAGCGGGTCGTCCGGTCGTGGTGGCCGACGGCGTAGGCCGAGGCGCCTGTGTCGTCGCCGACCTGAGCGGCGGCGACCTGCGGGACCCATGACCCGCGGAGGTCGTCGAGCTCGGGAGCGTCCGCGGCACGCACGCTGAGCAGCCCGGCCAGATCCTGTGGCGGTGAGGTGACGAAGGCATCGGCGTGCGTCTGCGCGCTGCTGGCGATCGCCGAACCGCCGAGCAGCAGGAGGACGACGAGCAGCCAGGCGCCGATCGTCACGCCCGCGACCTCGCCGGTGCCCATGCCTGTGTCGTCGCTGTCGGGGGAGCGCCATCGGAAGGCCGCGGCGGCAGCGCTGACGAAGGCGATCACGCAGACGATGCAGACGGGGATGAGCTCCCAGAGTCGCGCGTCGAGGACGTCGAACGTCGCCCAGGCCGCGCGTGTGGTCGTGGCCACGAGGACGACAGCCGTCGCGAGGACGACGACGTCGGGCAGCTTCAGCCCGAGGGCCGCGACCACGAGGACGGCGAGGCCGACGATCGCAGCCGTCGTCGCGACCCAGCCCGGCCAGAACCACGGTTCGCCCCCGGCCGGCCAGGGCGCGGCGGCGCTGCGGGCGGCGTCCGCGGCGCGGGTGGCGACCTCGAACCGCACCTGGTCGAACAGCAGCGGGGCGAGGGCCAGCCCGGTCACGAGCCCGGTGGCGGTGAGCAGCGAGGCGCCGGCCGGATGGTGCGCGACGGCATGGCGGGAGAGCTTCTTCGACGGCTCGGCGGTTACCCCGTCACGGGGCTGCTCGGTGCGGGCCTTGGCGGTGCGGGCCCTGGCGGTGCGGGCCTTCTCGTCGCCCGGCCGATCGGCGGCGTCGTCACGCTTGGCGTGGCGGCCCCGCTTCTGGGGTCCCGCGTTCGGTTCAGCCGTGGTCACAGGATCCGTCCATGAGCCGGGGTCGAAGGTCGGACCAAGAATGCCCTGCTCGCGGTCGCTCGGCTGGCCGACCCCGTGCCGTGCCGGACGTGGTCTCATGCAGGAATGCGCTATCGGAAGCTGGGCCGCACCGGTCTCGACGTCTCACCCATCTGCCTGGGCTGCATGAGCTTCGGGGGGCCGGACCGTGGCACGCACCCGTGGTCGCTGGACGAGGCGACGAGCCGGCCACTGATCCGCCGGGCGCTCGAGGCCGGGATCAATTTCTTCGACACGGCGAACGTGTACTCGGCCGGGTCGAGCGAGGAGATCGTCGGCCGGGCGCTGGCCGAGTTCGCCAACCGCGACGAGGTGGTCATCGCGACCAAGGTGCACGGCGTGATGCGGCCGGGCGCGAACGGCCGCGGACTCTCGCGCAAGGCGATCATGGCCGAGATCGACCACAGCCTGCGGCGGCTGGGCACCGACTATGTGGACCTGTACCAGATCCACCGGTGGGACCGGCACACGCCGATCGAGGAGACCCTCGAGGCGCTGCACGACGTGGTGAAGGCGGGCAAGGCGCGCTACATCGGGGCGTCGTCGATGTTCGCGTGGCAGTTCAGCAAGGCGCTGCACGCCTCCGAGCGGAACGGCTGGACGCGGTTCGTGAGCATGCAGGACCACTACAACCTGCTCAACCGTGAGGAGGAGCGGGAGATGCTGCCGCTCTGCGCCGACGAGTCGATCGCCGTGCTGCCGTGGAGTCCGCTGGCGCGGGGGCGGCTCACCCGCGACTGGGACGAGACGACGTCGCGGTCGGAGACCGACGAGTTCGGCAAGACGCTGTACGACACGTCGGCATCGGACCGGGTGATCGTGGAGCGGGTCGCGACGCTCGCCGAGGCGCGCGGCGTCCCGCGGGCACAGATCGCGCTGGCGTGGTTGCTGTCGAAGCCTGTCGTGACGTCGCCGATCGTCGGTGTGACGAAGATGCAGCACCTGGAGGACGCCATCGCTGCGGTCGACCTGAAGCTGACGGCCGAGGAGATCGCCTCGCTCGAGGAGCCGTACACGCCGCACCCGGTGGTCGGCTTCGCCTGATTCAGCGACGCATCGTTGCGGTCGCGGCGAGGGCGAGCTGGGTGACGACGAGGGCGACGCCGAGCCACATCAGCGACGTCGGCGTGCCGGCGCCGTGATGGCTCGGTGTGGCCAGCATCGGTGCGTGGACGGCGAGCATCCCAGCGTCGACACCGGCCGTCATGGCCCACACCCCGGCCGTCGGTGAGCGCCACAGGTGCCAGGCGCAGGGCAGGCACGCGAGGGCCATCGCGGCCATGACCGCCGTCCCCAGTGACGACGACGAGACGAGCAGCAGGTGGACGCCGGCGGAGGTGACCGCGAGGACCGCGGCCGCGCGCGCGAGGGCTGTCCGGGTGAGGTCGGCGCGGGCCGGCGCGGCGGTGGCGGTCGTGCGGGTGGCGGTGATGCGGGCGGTGGTCATACGCCGACGCTCGTCATGCGGCGGTCGGCGTCATGCGTCGCTGGCCGGGCACGGGCATCGGTGCACCTCCGGGGCGGGGAGCACCACCCTGGCCCCGTCGTGCGCACCGGTCAATGCCCGGCCCGGCCCGGCCGACGCTGACTCGCGGCCAGGTCAGACCGTCTCGGGGACCCGCAGGTGAGCGACGACCAGTTCGAACTCCCCCACGTCGGTGATCGTCCTGTTCGTCTGCTGGGAGAACTCCTGACGGATCGCCATGGCCTTCTCCGTCGCCTGGGTCATGTCCTGCGGGCTGTCGTACGTCGTGGTGACGACTGCGCGGCCGCTGCTGCGGTCGAGCATGACGCTGACGCTGCAGCAGCCCGGCAGGTCCTCGATCCGGGGCAGCACGCCCATCCGGAAGGTGTCGATCATCCGGTCGGCGTCGGCGGGGTCGCCCTCGTTCCAGATCACCCGGGCGCAGGCACCGTGGTGGGTGTCGTGCATGCGGTGCATGACGGCGATCTCCCACTCCTGCACCTCGGCGGGGCCGCCCATGATCTCCGCGGCGCGCTGGCGCATGGCCATGACGCCGTCGGCGCTTGCCTTCATGGCCTCGGCGCCGGCCCACGAGGTGGTGATGATGCTGCGGCCGGATTCGCGGTCGGCGAGCATCGAGAGGCCGATACAGCCGTCCATCTGGAGAACTGCGGGCATGACCTTGTCTCGGACGTAGGCGATCCCCTCGTCCATGGCCTCGGGCTTTCCTCGAACGGTGGTGGAACGGGCGTACATGCCACCACTCCTTTCGTGTGCTGGCGACGCCCCGGCGGCATCGCCGCACGCCTCACGTTCCTCGCCCGGCCCGGTGATGGCAACGCCTCTCGTGGCCGGGCACCTGACCGACAGTGGCCGGGCGCTCAGCAGATGAGCACGTCCGGTGGTGCCTCCTCGTCGAGCCAGGGCGGATCGGGTTCGACGTCCTCGCACCAACCAGGTGGCCGGGTGATGCGCGAGACGCCGCTCGGAGTGCGGACGATCAGTCGGCCGTCGGCGAGCAGCTGGAAGTGCCAGTCGCGGGCGAAGGTCTTGATCCGGTGGTGTCTGCGGCAGAGGCAGCAGAGGTTCCAGCAGTCGGTCGGTCCGCCGTCGGCGTGGGCAATGCCGTGGTCGATGTCGCAGCGACCGGGCGCCCGGCGGCAGCCGGGCATCCGGCACGTGCGGTCGCGGGCGCGGACGAAGCGGCGTTGGTGCGCGGTAGGCCGATACGCGGTGGTCGGTGCAGGAGGCCGCAACCCGGGGCCGTCGACCATGGTGTCCGGCGCGCGGTCGTCGGTGTCGGTTCCGGGCATGCGGTTCCCGGTCGGTGGGCGGTCGGCGGATCCTGACGCGGCGCCGAGGCGGGTGCGTCGGCGCCGCCGGGTTCCGGACCCGCGGCGCAGTTCGTTGCGGGTGGCGACGGCGACGAGCCGACCACTGACCGGGTCCCCGACTGCCACCTGGACGCAGCCGCCCGAGGGCGCCGACCGGACGCCCAGCATGTCAAGCCGCTCGAGGAGTTCGCGGCACTGCGCGGCGGTGACGATCTCGCCTGCCACCTCCGCGGCCGGCTGCGGGGTGCCGGGTTCGGTGGGCTCGAGAGCGGCCAACGGGGCGTGCACGACGAGCTGCGCCGTCACCGCGGGACGGGAGGAGTCCCAGGGGCGCAGGATCAGGTCGGCGGCGACCTCCGCACGGATGACACCGATCGGCCGCGTGTCGCCGGCTGCCCGCTTCAGTTCGGCGTACTGCCTGATCGCGTCGGTGCATGCGGCGGCCTGGTAGAGCGGGAGGTCGATCATGAGGCGGCTCATGCCGTTGCCGGTGGGCTGATGGCAGACGTCGGCCCGGCCGGCAGCGGCGATGCGGCGGCGCTCCAGTGCAGCGGAGTCGAACCGCGCCAGTGCGCGGCGGACGCGCAGCCGGAGTTGGGCGACGGTGAGTCGGCCGGCGACGGGAAGCACGCGGGCCTCGATGGTGGCGACGGCACGAGGCGTCGCGGGCCCGAGCAGGTCGACGAGCGCGCGCATCTTTCGGACGTCGATCCGACCTTCATAGAGCGCGCTCCAGGTGCCGCGCAGCTTGATCGTGAGGGTCAGGGACTCGACGAGCAGGGTCTCGGCCTCGATCTCGGAGCAGTGGCGGATGAAGGCCAGCTCGGCCACGAGCGTCTCGGAGTAGTCGGTAAGGACGACCGGTTGGCGGTGCCGGCTGTCGAGGCCGGGCCCGCCGCGGGGACCGAACTCCTCGACGCGCTGCCGCCGACGACGGCGGGCAAGTCGGGCGACCGAGACGGCGCGCTCGGCGACGTAGCGGGCTTCGCGGGCGTCGGCCGCCCAGATGTCGGCGACGAGCTCGGTCTCGCTGAGCGCAGGCGCCAGGTCTTCGGGCAGCGTCGGGATCGGCTCGCCCAGTTCGGGCGCCCGGTCCGGCTCGCTGTCCATGGCCGGACGCTAACGAGCACCTCTGACAGTTTTCGGCAGCAGGAAGCGCGCTCCGTCGTCCGTCATCCGACGCCGGTGAAGGTGGCGAAGACGACGACGTTGTCCTCGTAGCTGCCGCTGTCGTCGTCGAAGTCTCCACCGCAGGTGATGAGCCGGAGTCCGGCGTGGTCGAGGTCCCCGTAGACGGCCTCCGTGGGGAAGGCGGCTTTGGCGTATTCGTCCACGCGGTCCACCCGGAAGGAGGCGATGCTTCCGTCCTGCCGAGCGACCGAGACCTCGTCACCGGGTTGCAGGTCCCGGATGGCGTGGAAGACGCCTGGCTTCCCGGCCCAGTCCACGTGTCCGGCAAGGACCGCGGGACCCAGTTCCCCGGGCGTGGGGCTCTGGTCGTACCACCCGGCGGGGTAGGCGCCACGGGGGACCTCCATGGAGCCGTCGTCCTCGAGTCCTAGCTCGATGACCGCGGAAGTCACGCCGAGAGCGGGGATGGAGAGGCCGACCGGCACCGACGCGGGCATGGGTGACGGGAGGGACCCCGGCGCGGCCGGGGGCGGTAGCGGAGGCGGGAGTGAGACCGGCGCGGGTGCGGCGAGCCCGATGGAGGGCGCGAGCGAGTACGGCGCGGCGTTGCCTGTCGCAGCGCCTACGTTCGGGAGGACGGCGGCGATGCCGAGGCTCGCCAGGACGACGGCCGCCCCCGTCCAGACCCGGGACAGGCCTGGCCGTGGGGCAAGCGGCGCCCGGTGACGAGCGGGAGGACCCTGCACGACCGATCGGTCAGGCGCTGCCACGGGCCGCGCGGCGCGCGCCGTACGCCGCGCCACCCGCCGCGACCAGGGCCAGGCCGCCGAGCAGG
>JAOPUS010000378.1 GCA_025963345.1 Blastococcus sp.
CCGAGCTTGGCGCTCATCCCGTACTGGGTGACCATCGCCCGGGCCATGGAGGTGGCCTTCTCGATGTCGTTCCCGGCGCCGGTGGTCGGCTCGTGGAAGACCAGTTCCTCGGCCGCCCGGCCACCCAGCGCGTAAGCGAGGGTGTCGATCATCTCCGAGCGGGTCTGGGTGTACTTGTCCTCGGTCGGCAGCACGAGCGTGTGCCCGAGAGAGCGGCCGCGCGGCAGGATCGTCACCTTGTGCACCGGGTCCAGGTTGGGCAGTGCGTGCGCCACCAGGGCGTGCCCGCCCTCGTGGTAGGCGGTGACCTTCTTCTCCTTCTCGCTCATCGCCCGCGTCTTGCGCTCCGGGCCCGCGATGACGCGGTCGATCGCCTCCTCGAGGGTGGCGTCGTTGATGAGCGAGCCGTTGTGGCGCGCGGTGAGCAGGGCCGCCTCGTTGAGCACGTTGGCGAGGTCGGCGCCGGTGAAGCCCGGCGTGCGGCGGGCCACGGTCTCCAGGTCGACGTCCGGCGCGAGCGGCTTGCCCTTGGCATGGACGGCGAGGATCGCCTTGCGGCCGAGCAGGTCGGGCCGGTCGACGGCGATCTGCCGGTCGAAGCGCCCGGGGCGCAGCAGCGCGGGGTCGAGGATGTCGGGCCGGTTCGTGGCGGCGATCATGATGACGCCGCCCTTGACGTCGAAGCCGTCCATCTCGACGAGCATCTGGTTGAGCGTCTGCTCGCGCTCGCCGTGCCCGCCGCCCAGGCCGGCGCCGCGGGGCCGGCCGACGGCGTCGATCTCGTCGACGAAGATGATCGCCGGGGCGTTCTGCTTGGCCTGCTCGAACAGGTCGCGGACCCGGCTGGCGCCCACACCGACGAACATCTCGACGAAGTCCGAGCCGGAGATCGAGAAGAACGGCACGCCGGCCTCGCCGGCGACGGCGCGGGCGAGCAGCGTCTTACCGGTCCCGGGCGGGCCGAACAGCAGCACGCCCTTCGGGATCTTCGCGCCCACGGCCTGGAACTTCACCGGGTTCTGCAGGAAGTCCTTGATCTCGTGCAGTTCCTCGACGGCCTCGTCGGCCCCGGCGACGTCCGCGAACGTCGTCTTCGGGGTGTCCTTGGTGACCTGCTTGGCCTTGGACTTGCCGAAGGCCATGACCCCGCGGCCACCCCCCTGCATGGAATTGAACAGCCAGAACAGCAGCAGCAGGAGGATCAGGAACGGCAGGAAGCTGACCAGGAGGCTGACGAGCAGGCTGTCCTGGGTGACGTTGGTGTCGAAGCTGACACCGGTGCTGCCCTGGGCGGTGCCGGAGACGATGCCGAAGATCTGGTCGGAGGCGCCGAGCGGGTAGGACGCGGTGACCTTGGTACTGCCCTCGACGGCCTTCTTGAGCTCGAGGTCGAGCGTCTGTTCCTTGTCGTTGATCGTCGCCGACTGGACGTTGCCGTCCGTGAACTGGGTGAGCGCCGTAGAGGTCGAGACCTCCTGGTAGCCACCGTTGCCTCGGAAGAGCGAGGAGAACGTGAGGGCCAGCAGGACGACGAGGACGACCCAGAACCACACGGAGCGGAAGATCTTCTTACGTTCCATACACCGATGCCGGGCGCCGGGGTTTCCCGGCCGGCCCGTCCACCCTCCTGATCGTCCGGGGACGCCGCCTGCGACTGGGGCGTGCACCCCGGCGCTGGGTGCAGCGTCGTCGCGATCGACGGTACACCGGGCCGCCTGCGGACCCGCTGCTCGTCAGCCGGGAACAGGCTGCGCATCGCTCAGCTGGAGTACACCTCTGCGCGCAGCGTCGCGATGTAGGGCAGGTCCCGGTAGCGCTCGGCGTAGTCCAGCCCGTAGCCGATGACGAACTCGTTGGGGATGTCGAACCCGATGTACTTCACCGGGACGTCGACCTTGACCGCGTCGGGCTTGCGCAGCAGGGCGCAGACCTCGAGGGACGCCGGTGCACGGCCACCGAGGTTCTTCAGCAGCCAGGACAGCGTGAGCCCGGAGTCGATGATGTCCTCGAGCACGAGCACGTGTTTGTCGGTGATGTCGCGGTCGAGGTCCTTGAGGATCCGGACCACGCCGGAGGAGCTGGTGGCCGAGCCGTAGGAGGAGACAGCCATGAACTCCATCTGCGTCGGCAGCTGCAGGGCCCGTGCGAAGTCGCTCATGAACAGCACCGCGCCCTTGAGCACCCCGACCAGCAGGACCTCCTTGCCGGCGTAGTCGGTGGCGATCTGGTCGGCGAGCTCCGCGATCTTGGCCTGGATCTGTTCCTCGCTCAGGAGGACGTGGTCGATGTCCGGCCCGTAGCCGTGGTCGGGTCCGAGCGCTCCGGAAGTGGTCACAGGCTCGGTCACGCGTCGGGCTCCTCGAAGTCGTGGGGTGCGTGCTGCCCGTCGTGCGCGGGCACCACCGTCAGGGTGCCAGACGTCCGGACGACGCCCGCGCCGCCCGGCAGGTCGACCCGGCCCTGCCCCCGCCAGTCGGTGAGCAGTGCGTCGACGGCGGCCAGGTGCACCGCCTGCAGGTCCGGCACGGCGGCGGCGCGCAGCCAGCCGCGCAGCACCCTCCGGCGCAGCGCGGCGGGGAGGGCCGCCGTCTCCCGGGCGGGCAGTCCGCGCCCGTCGGCCAGCCGGTCCAGCTCCGCGCCGGCAAGGTCGTCGAGCAGGTCGAGGTCCTCGCGCAGCAACGCGGCGGTGCGGGCCAGGGCCGGAGCGACGCCGCCGCCGAGCACCTCCTCGAGCAGGGGCAGCGCCTCGGTGCGCAGCCGAACCCGGGTGTAGGCGGGGTCGTCGTTCCACGGGTCGTCCCAGACCGGCAGCTCCAGCGCGGCGCAGGCGGCCCGCGTGGTGACCCGCCGGATCCCGAGCAGCGGACGCCAGAAGAGCACTCCCCCGCCCACCCGGTGCGGCACCATCCCGGCCACCGACCGGGGCCCGGACCCGCGGCCGAGCCCGAGCAGCACGGTCTCGGCCTGGTCGTCGAGGGTGTGCCCCAGGGCGATACGGGCCCCGTGCTCCGCGGCCGCCGTCCTCAGGGCGCGGTAGCGGGCGGTCCGGGCTGCTGCCTCGGGTCCGCCGTCCCGGCCGACCTCGACCCGGACGACGCTCACCGGGGCGAGCCCGAGGTTGCGCAGCAGGGTGGCGGTGGACTCGGCCCGCGCGGCGGAGCCGGGCTGCAGGCCATGGTCGACGGTCACCGCGCCGGCCGGGACTCCGGCCCGCGGGGCCTCGAAGGCGACGGCGGCGGCCAGCGCCAGGGAATCCGCACCCCCGCTGCAGGCGACGAGCACGGGCTCGTCGGAGGCGGTCAGCGCCGGCCGGACGGCGCTGCGGATCTGCGCGACCGACGGGTCGGGACCAGCCATGTCGTCGAGAGGGCCGGCCGGCTCAGGCGGGGATGGCCGGGCGGCCGATGACCCGCTCCACCCACCGCTCCGGGGCGGTGAGCTCCTCGAGCCGCGGCAGGTTCTCGGGCCCCTCCCACACGCGGTTGAAGCCCTCCATGCCGACCAGGTCGATGACCCCGCCGACGAAGATCCGGCCCTCGGCGTACTGCTTCATCTTCTGCTCGAGTCCCAGCAGCCGGCGAAGGACGCGGTCGAGCGGGCCCCGGCCCTTCCGGCGCTGGGCGAACCGCTTGCGCAGGGTGTGCACGGTGGGCACGACGTCCGGGCCGACGCCGTCCATCACGTACTCGGCGTGCCCCTCGACGAGGCTCATCACCGCGGTCACCCGGTCCAGCACGGCGCGCTGGGCGGGGTCCTGGATGAGGGCCATCAGCCCCTCGGACTCCCCCTCCCCACCGCGGACGGCGTCGGCCAGGCTGCGCAGGACGTCCTGCAGCCGCTCGCGGAGGACGTCGGAGGTGAGGTCGGTGGCGTCCACGAACTGCGCGATCTCGGACTCGAGGTGGCCGCGCAGCCACGGCACCGCGGTGAACTGCAGCTGATGGGTGACCTCGTGCAGGCAGACCCAGAGCCGGAAGTCGGCCGGGTCGACGCCCAGCTTCCGCTCGGTCGCCACGATGTTCGGGGCGACCAGCAGCAGCCGGCCACCGGTGCCGAAGACCTCGTACTGCCCGAGGACACGCGAGGAGAGGAAGGCGAGCAGGCCGCCGGCCTGGACGCCCGTCGCGCGGGAGCCGATGGCGGTGGCCAGCGCGCCGGGGCGGCTGTCCTGCTTCTCGGTGAGCGCCTCGACCAGCGGGTTGAGCAGGGCCGCCATGCCGCTGGTGTTGGCGTCGACCCAGCCGGGACGGTCGACGACCGCGATCTCCGGGACCGGCCCGCCTGGGACGGGTCGCATGCCGGTCAGGTTCTCGACGTGCGCGACGGCGACGGCGGCCGCCTCGTGCAGCTCGCGGACGACGCCGGCGGCCTCCTCACGCGTGGTCGACGGCCCGGGGCTCATCAGCCGCCGGGCCGTGCGTCCGGCCAGGTCCCAGTCGACCATCGAGGAGGCACTAGTCATCGCCTCACGGTACAGCCAAAACCTCCTGCCCCCCGCGGCTCGCAAGCTCGCAGCGGGCCCCTGCAGGAGGCTCGAAAAGCGGAGCTAACGGCAGCCGCAGGCCGCGAGGGCCGCGGCGACGTTGTCCAGCGCGGCCTCCGCGGCGGCGTCGCTGCCGGAGCCGTCGGCGACGACGGCGAAGGCGAGCAGTCGCCCGTCGGCGGTCACCACGGTGCCGGCGAGGGCGTGCACGCCGAGCAGCGTGCCGGTCTTGGCGCGGACCGTGCCCGGCGCGGTGCCGGCGTCGCCCCGGTCGAAGAGGGTGCCGTCGTAGCCGGCCACCGGGAGCCCGGACAGGATCGCGGAGGTGCCGTCCAGGCTGTCGTCGGCGGCGCCGCGGACCACGGCGGTCAGGACCGAGGCGGGGACGCGGTCGTCTCGGGACAGTCCGCTGCCGTCGGAGAGCGTGACGCCGGTGACGTCGACCCCGGCGTCGGTGAGCGCGTCGGTGACCGCCTGCGCGGCGCCCTCGAAGCTGGCCGGGAGGTTCCGGGCGAGCGCCACCTGACGGGCGAGCGCCTCGGCGAGCATGTTGTCCGACATCGAGAGGGCCTGCTCCACGAGCCGGGAGACCGGCGCGGAGTGGACCGTGGCCAGCGTCTTGGCGCCCACCGGGGCCTCCCCGAGGACGACGGTGGCGCCCCGCGCACCGAGGGCGTCTGCCAGCGCCGAGCCGGCGTCCAGGCCGGGCTGCCCGCTGCGCGCCGTGGATGCCGGGCTGACCCGCGCGCCGTCGACGGCGGTCGCGGTGACCGGGGCGGCGTAGCTGGACGGGGCGTCGGCCGCCCCCCAGCCGCTCGCGGTGAGCGGGCCGCTGAACAGCGAGCTGTCGACGACGACGCGGGTCACCGGAGTGCCGGCCGGCATGGCGGCGACGACCTGGGTGGCCAGATCGGCGACCGTAGGCGCACCCGGGTAGATCTGGGAGGGGGCGGTGCGGGAGAGCGTGGGGTCCCCGCCGCCGACGAGGACGACCTCACCGGGCGTGGCGCCGGCGACGACCGTCGTCTCCAGGGTGTCGGAGGGATCGAGCGTGGTCAGGGCGGCCGCGGCGGTGAGCAGCTTGGCCGTCGAGGCCGGGGTGGCCGGATCGGCGGCGTCCAGGTCGAGGAGGACGTCCTTGCTGGCCACGTCCACGACCTGTGCGGAGACACCGGCGCCGAGACCGGCCGCCGTGAGCAACGGGGTCAGCTGGCTGCTCAGGGCCGCGGGGTCGGGAGCGGGGGCGTCCGTCGAGAGGGCGGCGAGCACCGGCACCGAGGCACCGAGGTCGGGGAGCTGGGCCTCCGGGACGGTGACGGCGTCGGTTCCGCCGCCTGCGCCGGTGAGCAGCACGCCCGCGCCCACGATCCCGGCGATGAGCAGCAGCACGAGGCCGATGACACCCATCGCGAGGCGTCGCCGGAAGCGCCCTGTCTTGGCTGTGACGATCGTCGAACCGCTCGACGCTATGGTGCCCACCCCCAGAAAGGCGACCTCCGTCGATTGCGCGGGGCCGCCGTAGGCCACACTAAGCGCGTGCAGTTCGACGTGACGGTAGAAATCCCGAAGGGCCAGCGGAACAAGTACGAGCTGGACCATGCCACCGGACGCATCCGTTTGGACCGGATGCTGTTCACCTCCACCCGCTATCCAGCGGACTACGGGTACATCGAGAACACCCTGGGCCAGGACGGCGACCCGCTCGACGCACTGGTACTGCTCGAGGAGCCGACGTTCCCCGGATGCCTCATCACCTGCCGGGCCATCGGCATGTTCCGGATGACCGATGAGAAGGGCGGGGACGACAAGGTCCTCACCGTTCCGGCGACGGACCCCCGCCAGGCCCACCTCGTCGACATCCTCGACGTGTCCGAGTTCGACCGGCTGGAGATCCAGCACTTCTTCGAGACCTACAAGGACCTCGAGCCGGGCAAGTCGGTCGAGGGCGCCGAGTGGGTCGGCCGCGAAGAGGCCGAGGCGGAGATCATCGCCTCCCTCCAGCGCGCCAAGGACCAGAACTACCACTGACCCGCACTTCCACCGGCCCTTCGGCCGCCGACCGCACCCGACGGCGGCACACCTCCCTGAGGTGTGCCGCCGTTCGTCGTCCACGGGCCCGCGACGTAGGCATCGCCGGATGAATGGGGGTTGCCGGCCCCGGAGAACGACTCAGCGGGCCCGTCCTGGTGGACGAACCCGCTGGGTGGAGGAGAGCCGCCTGTCGGAATCGAACCGACGACCTTCTCATTACGAGTGAGATGCTCTACCGACTGAGCTAAGGCGGCGGACGTGCCCGGACAGCCTACGACACCGGCGCAGCCGTCCCGCGCAGGGCCCGGGCCGTCAGGCGGGCAGCCGCAGCGCGACGGTCAGCGCCTCCAGGGCGATCCGCGGCTTGACGTTCTGCTCGATCGCCAGGCGGCACTCGAGGATCGCGTCGATCCGGCGCAGCGCGCCCTCAGCGCCGATCCGGCGGGCCAGTTCCTGCGCGTCGGCCCGGCGGTCCGGGTGCGTCAGCATCGGCGGCTCCCCACCCGCCGAGTCCAGCACCAGTGCATCGCGGTAGAGGCCGACGAGGTCGACGAGCGCGCGGTCGAACGAGTCGCGGCCGAGCCGGGTGGCGCGCGACTTCTGTCGCCGCTCCAGGTCCTTGAGGGCGCCCGCACCCTTCGAGGCCGCGGCCATCCCGGGGCCCCGCGCGCCGTACCCGAGGCTGGCCTTCATCGCTTCGGTCTCGGGCCCGTCCAGGCCCGCGGTCGCCTCGTCGGCCTCCTCCTGCGCGGAACCGACCAGGTCGTCGGCGGCGTCCAGACAGGCGGCCAGGGAGACCAGCGACAGGGGGACGTCGAGCACCGCCTTGCGGGCCAGCCGGGCGTTCTCGTCGCGGGCCAGCCGGCGGGCCCGCCCCACGTGGCCCCCGGACGCACCGGCGGACCAAGCGGCCAGTGCGGGGTCGACGCCGTCACGACTCATGAGGACGTCGGCGATGGCGTCCACCGGCGGGGTGCGCAGCGCCACCACGCGGCACCGGGAGCGGATGGTCACCGGGACGTCGTCGGGGTGCAGGCTCGGCGCGCAGAGCATGACCACCGTGCGCGGCGGGGGCTCCTCGATCATCTTGAGCACCGCGTTGGCCGCCGCCTCCGACATCCGGTCGGCGTCCTCGACCAGGATCACCTGCCAGCGCCCCCCGGAGGGCGCCCGCCCGGCCACCCGCACCAGCTCCCGCGCCTCGGCGACCCCGATGGACAGCCCGTCCGGGACCACGATGTGCACGTCGGCGTGTGTGCCGCCCAGCACGGTGCGGCACTCGTGACAGGTGCCGTCCCCGCCGGCCGGGCATTGCAGGGCCGCGGCGAACGCCCGTGCTGCCACCGACCGCCCCGATCCGGGCGGCCCGGTGAACAGCCAGGCGTGTGTCATCGCCGCGGGGTTCTCGACCGCCGCGCGCAGTTCGGCGACGACGGCGGCCTGGCCGACGACCTGCGCCCAGACACCGCCGGGCGCCTCCACCACCGCCGTCACGGGTGCAACTGCGGGGTCGAGCCCGTCTGGGCGTGCGGATGGTGCGGGCCCTGGACCGCCGGAAGCTCGTTCGCCACGGGGACATCGTCCGCCGCCGGGGCCTGGGCGATCTGCTGCAGGGGCAGGCCGGAGAGCAGTTCGGCCACCCGCACCCGGATGACCGCCGCGATCTCGTCGGGCGTCTGCTGGGCATCCACGACCAGGTAGCGGTCCGGGCCGGCGTCGGCGAGCGCGAGAAAGGTCTGCCGCACCCGCTGATGGAAGTCCAGGGACTCCGACTCGAGCCGGTCGGCGACGGCGCGCCCGCGGGCACGGGCCAGGCCCACCTCGGGCGGGAGGTCGAGCAGCACGGTGAGGTCGGGCTGCAGGCCCTCGGTCGCCCAGCGCGAGAGCATGCGGACGTCGTCCAGCGGGATGGTGCGACCGGCGCCCTGGTAGGCAAGCGAGCTGTCGACGAACCGGTCGGTGATGACCACCTCGCCCGCGTCCAGTGCGGGGCGCAGCACGTCCTGAACGTGCTGGGCGCGGTCGGCGGCGTACAGCAGCGCCTCCGAGCGCGAGGAGATCCCGGTGTTCGTCCGGTCCAGGACGATCGACCGGATACCGGCCCCGGACGGCGTCGCGCCGGGCTCGAAGGTGGCACGCGCGACCAGGCCCTCGTCGGTCAGCCACTCCTGCAGGCGGCGCACCTGGGTGGACTTGCCGGCGCCCTCACCGCCCTCGAACGCGATGAACACGCCGCCGCCGGCGAGCCGGCGGCGAGCGGTGTTGTCCCGGCGGAGCGCGGTGACCACGTCGGCGAGCAGCGGCACCGGCCGGCCGTCGTCCATCTGCCGGTAGGACAGGACACCCACGCCGAGCGCGAGCAGGCCGGCGACGAAGAGCATGACCCGCTCGCCGGTCACCGGGAGCGTCCCGAACCCGAGGTCGACCTCGTGGCGGCCGATGAGCCCGACCCCGAACGGCACCACCGCGAGCGACAGGATCAGCGCGGCCCGCACGAGCGACTGGACGATGGCGAAGGTCCGCCCCCGGATGTCGTCCTCGACCTCCGTGCCCAGCAGGGTGAACCCGGCCAGATAGGCGATGCCGGCGAAGAAGCCCATGAAGACGACCAGCAGCAGCGCGATCCACAGCGTGAACGTCCAGGCCATCAGCACGACCATCGCGCCGGCGCCCACGATGGCGATGCCGAAGATGCGCTCACGGGCGAGGTCACGGGCGATGCTCGGGCCGAACGCGATGCCGCCCCCCAGGCCGACGAAGACGGCGCCGAAGAGCAGCCCGTAGGCGGCGTCGCCGCCACCGAGGGCGTTCGAGAACGCCTGCCCGGTCGCGATGATCACGCCGGCCGCGGCCATGGCCCCGGTGATCCCGATGACGAGACCTCGCACCAGCGGGGTGTGGCCGGCGAAGGAGAAGCCGTGCGTCAGCGAGCCGAAGAAGCTCTCCTGCGACCCGGTCGCACCGGCCGCGCGGCGGCCGCTGATCGACGGCAGTTTCCAGATGACGAACGCGGCCACCAGGAAGGTCAGCGCGTTCAGGAAGAGCGCCAGGTCCACCTCGTCGACCGAGGGGATGACATTCGACAGCTGCCCGCCGACGCTGGTCAGGAGCGCGAAGACGATCGCGGCGAGGACGGGGGTGAGCCCGTAGGTGGTGACGAGCGAGAGCTGGTTGGCCGGCTCCAGCTGGTCCTTGCGCAGCATGTTCGGGACGGCGGCGTCCTTGGCCGGGATCCAGAACAGGCTGAACGCCTCGATGAGGAACTGCGCCACGAACAGCCAGATCAGGTTGTCGACCAGCGGGATCGACGCGAACAGCGCGAACCGGATGATGTCGGTGATCACCATCGTCTTGCGGCGGTCGAACCGGTCGGCGAAGGCGCCGGCCAGCGGGCCGAGGACGATCGCCGGGAGCAGGCGGAAGAGCAGGACACCACCGAGGGCGAAGTTGGCCGCCGCGAAGCCGTCGACCAGGGACGTCGCGGTCGCGGTGATGGCCAGCAGGCCGAGCCAGTCACCGAAACTCGACAGCGACATCGACAGCCAGAGCCGACGGAAGTCGCGGACCCGCAGGACCGAGCGCAGCTTGGCCACGAGCCCGATCGCGCCCAGCACGTCGGCGGGCGGATCGTCCACCGCGGCCACGCCCTCGCCCCGGCGAACGCGCGGCGGCACCTGACCATCGGCGGACGGCACCCCACCGGCCGGCGGTGCGGTCCGCGCGGCCGACTGCGCGTCCACCGCGTCGTCGGGGGACGGCGCCGGTGGCGTCGGATCGGACGGAATCGGGACTCCCGGGGTCGGAGGGTGGGATGCAGCTGTCCCTCGGCGGCCTCACGGTACCGGTCAGTGCCGACGCTTCCGGCACGTTTCCACCCGGAAGAGGACCGGTGTGCCGCACCGGATCCGCCCGCGCGCGGATGGTTAGGGTTTCTCCCCGTGGCAGCAGACGAGCGGTCGACGGACGTCGCTGCGACGCGGCCGCGCCCGTCCGGCTGGGACCCCGCCGCCTACCTGCGCTACGCGGGCGAGCGCGCCCGGCCCTTCGTCGACCTGGTGAGCCGTGTGGGCGCGGAGGACCCGTCCGAGGTCGTCGACCTCGGCTGCGGCGAGGGGACCATGACGGCGACCCTGGCCGAACGCTGGCCCGGCGCCCGGGTGACGGGCGTGGACTCCTCCCCCGAGATGCTCGCGGCTGCCGCGGCCTCCGCCGTCCCCGGGCGCGTCGAGTTCGTCCGTGGCGACGTCCGCGACTGGGCGCCGGACGGGCCGGTCGACGTCGTGCTGAGCAACGCCGTCCTGCACTGGGTGCCCGGTCACGAGCGGCTGCTCACCCGGTGCGCCGGGTGGCTCCGGCCCGGCGGCCGGCTGGCTGTCCAGGTGCCCGGCAACTTCCGCGCCCCCACGCATGCGCTGCTCGCGGAGCTGTGCCTCTCCCCACGCTGGGCGTCCCGGCTCGCCGACGCCGCTCCACGCCCCGACGCCGTCCTCGAGCCCGCCGGATACCTCGACGTCCTCACCGCCGCCGGACTGTCCCCCGACGTGTGGGAGACGACGTACCTGCACGTGCTGAGCGGGGCCGACCCGGTCCTGGCCTGGGTGAGGTCCACGGTCCTGCGGCCAGTGCTCGCCCTCCTGGACGCCGACTCCGCCGCGGAGTTCACCGCTCAGTACGCCGCCGCGCTGCGGGCGGCCTATCCCGCCCGGCCCGACGGGACGACGCTGCTGCCCTTCCGGCGGGTGTTCGCCGTCGCGACCCGCCCGTCCTGAACGGAGATCCGCGCGTGCTCACCGGTCTGCACCACGTCCAGGTCGCCTGCCCCGCCGGGAGCGAGGACG
>JAOPUS010000387.1 GCA_025963345.1 Blastococcus sp.
CCGCGCAGGATCGACACAGTGTCCTCGACGGTCGGCTCGTTCACGAAGACGGGCTGGAAGCGGCGCTCGAGCGCGGCGTCCTTCTCGATGTACTTGCGGTACTCGGTCCGCGTGGTGGCGCCGAGCAGGTGCAGCTCACCGCGGGCGAGCATCGGCTGGAGCATGTTGCCGGCGTCCATCGAGCCCTCCGCCGCGCCGGCGCCGACGACCGTGTGCAGCTCGTCGATGAAGAGCAGGATCCGCCCTTCCGCCGCCTTCACCTCCTGGAGCACCGCCTTCAGGCGCTCCTCGAACTCGCCGCGGTACTTCGCCCCCGCGATCAGCAGGCCCATGTCGAGGGAGAAGATCGTGCGGTCGCGCAGCCCTTCGGGCACGTCCCCGTTGAGGATGCGCTGGGCCAGCCCCTCGACGATCGCGGTCTTGCCGACGCCGGGCTCACCGAGGAGCACGGGGTTGTTCTTCGACTTCCGCGACAGGATCTGCACCACGCGGCGGATCTCGGAGTCGCGACCGATCACCGGGTCCATCCGCCCGGAGCGCGCTGACTCCACGAGGTCCATCCCGTACTTGGTGAGCGCCTCGTAGGAGCCCTCGGGGGTGGCGGAGGTGACGCGCTGGTTGCCGCGCACCTGCGTCAGCGCGGCGAGGAACGCGTCACGGGTGACGCCGTGCTGCGCGAGCAGCCGGCCGGCCCCGGTCGCCGACCCCGTCTCCGCCAGCGCGACGAGCAGGTGCTCGACCGAGACGTACTCGTCCTTCATGCGCTTGGCCTCGCGGTCGGCCGCCTCGAGCACCCGGGCCACGCGCTGCGTGAGTGAGACCTGGCCCGGCTGCGGAGCGCTGCCGGTCGTGCGCGCCTTGCGTGACAGCTCCGTCTCCAGGTCCCTGCGCAGGGCGGCACCGTCGACGTCCATCGCGGCCAACAGCCGCGGCACCAGCCCCTCGGGCTGGTCGAGCAGGGCGAGCAGCAGGTGCTCGACGTCCACCTCGGTGTGGCCGTTCCGGATCGCGAGGGCCTGCGCGGCGGAGAGTGCCTCCTGCGACTTCTGGGTCAGGCGGTTCAGGTCCATTGCGTGCTCCGCTTCTGGTCGCTGCGGGTGGTCTGGCGGGTCCCGGGGCGGGCGGGCCGGCTGGTCGAGGTGCGCGGGCGCACGGGTTCGGTACGGCCACGGATGCGGAGGGCGGTCTCCAGCTCGGTGATCCGGTCGAGCAGGTCGACGACGAGACCGAGCGCGGCGTAGTTCAGCGGCAGCGTCGTCCGGAGCCGCTGTAGCCGGGCGACGACGGCGACCTGCGACGGGCTGAACCGCAGGGTGCCGTCCTCCTCGCGCACCGCCTGCACGAGGCCGAGCGCCACGAGCCGCCGCACCAGGTCCGGGTGCACGGCGGATCGGCGCGCGAAATGCTCCAGGCTGAGGGGCGCCCGTGCGGAGGCCCGCCGGTACGGAACGGGCAGGTAGGGAAGGCTCATCGAGTTCCCCTCGCCTCTTCGGTGGCCGGGCTGCGCGGATCGAAGGTGGACACCGAGGCGAGCTCGGAGAACAGCTCCCGCTCTCGATCGGTGAGCCGTCGGGGCACCATGATCTTGATGACGGCATGCAGGTCCCCGGGCTTGCCGCGAGGGTCGGGCATGCCCTCTCCCCGGAGCCGGAGCCGTCGTCCGGTCGAGGAACCTGGCGGGACGGTCACCTTCGTCTCGCCGCCGGGAGTGAGGAGCGGCACCGTCGCGCCCAGGGCGGCCTCCCACGGGGAGAGCGGCAGGTCGACCGTGATGTCCTTGCCCTCCACGCGGTAGCGCGGGTGCGGCTGCAACCGCACCACGAGGTAGAGGTCTCCCGGCTCGCCGTCGCCCATGCCGCGGCCACCCTCGCCCGCCAGCCTGATGCGCCTGCCGTCCGTCACGCCGGGCGGGATGTTCACCGTGTAGGTGCGCGGGCCGTCCGGGCCGTTGAGCGTGATCTGCCTGCGGCCCCCGCGGTAGGCCTCCTCGACCGTCAGCGGAAGTTCGGCCTCCTGGTCCGCGCCCGCCACCGGGCCCGCGCGGCCGCGGCCCCGGCCGCCGAACATCCCACCGAGCAGGTCCTCGATGTCGACGTATCCACCACCACCGCCGAAACCACCGCCGAAGTCGGCGCTGCCGACGTCGGCGCCGCCCGTCGACCATGTCTCCCGGCGACCGCGACCGGGCCTGCCACGGGATCCCCCCACCCCGGCGCCGACACGCTGCTCCCAGTCGTCCGGCACCTTCCGGTAGTCCTCGCCGAAGCGGTCGTACTTCTTGCGCAACTCCGGATCGGACAGTGCGGAATAGGCCTCGTTGATCTCCTTGAAGCGCTCCTCCGCTGCCGGGTCCTTGTTCACGTCCGGGTGGTTGGCCCTGGCGAGCCGCCGGAACGCCTGTTGCAGTTCGTCCGCGTCTGCATCGCGCGACACCCCGAGGACGTCGTAGTAGTCACGGGCCATCGGTCAGCTTCCCGGGCGGTGAGCCACGGTCTCCGGGCGCTGCGCCACCGTCACCGCGGCCGGCCGCAGCTGGTGGCCCGGTGCGCCGTATCCCGGCCGCACCACGGCGGCCACCGAGCCCGGCGCCGCGTCACTGTGGTCGGCGTCCACCACCCCCACGACCTCGTGCCGCGTCGGGTCGAACGGCACGCCGGCCTCGTCCTCGCGCCGGAAGCCGAGCCCGGCCACGACCGCGAGCGCCTGCTCGCGCAGCGAGCGGATGCCCTCGATGATCGAGCGGGGGTCCGCCCCTGCGTGCTCGAGCGCGCGGTCGATGGTGTCGAGGACCGGCAGGAAGGCCGAGGTGACCAGCTCCCGTTCGGCCGCACGCTCCCGCCCGAGTTCCCGCGCGTACCGCTTGCGCAGGTTGTCGAGATCGGCGAGAGCGCGCCGCCAGCGGTCCTCCATCTCCGCGGCGTCGGGCCCGTCCACCGGCGGGCCTTCCGGGGTTCCGCCGGCAGGGGCGGCGGACCCCTCGACCCGATTCGCCCCGGTCTGCTCCCCCGCCGATGCCGCGGCTCCGGAATCAGCGGCCACGCCCGGGGGTGGCTGACCGGGCGTCGTGTTCTGTGCGGAATCGGTCATCGGACGTCAGCCCCGGTCGAACTCGGCGTCGATCACATCGTCGTCGGACCCGTCCGCCGCGGCGCCGGCACCGGCACCGACGCTGGCACCCGCGTCACCGCCTCCGCCGCTTCCGCCGGCCGACACTGCGCTCAGGCCGGCCAGAACCTGCTGGAGCTCATTGGTGAGCTCCCGGACCCGGTCCATCGGCGCCTGGTCGGCGACTGCCTGCCGGGCGTCGGTCACCAGCATCTCCGCACGCGCGCGCTCGTGGGACGGTGCCGCGTCGCCGAGCTCATCGAGCCTCCGCTGCACCTGGTAGGCCAGGCTGTCGAGTTGGTTGCGCGCGTCGACCTCCTGACGCAGCTGCTGGTCCGAGGTGCGGTTCTGTTCCGCCTCGGACACCATCCGCTGCACCTCGGACTCGTTGAGGTTGCTGCTCTCGGAGATGGTGATGCCCTGCTCGGCGCCGGTGTCCTTGTCGCGGGCCGTCACGTTGAGGATGCCGTTGGCATCGACGTCGAGGACGACGTCGACCTGCGGCTCCCCGCGTGGTGCCGGGCGGATACCGGTGAGCTGGAACCGGCCGAGCACCCGGTTGTCAGCCGCACGCTCGCGCTCGCCCTGCAACACCACGACGTCGACTGCGGGCTGGTTGTCCGCGGCCGTCGAGAACGTCTCGCTGCGCCGGACCGGGATCGTCGTGTTGCGCTCGACGATCTTGGTCATCAGACCGCCCTGGGTCTCCACCCCCAGCGACAGCGGCGTGACGTCGAGCAGCAGGACGTCGGACACGTCGCCCTTGAGGACCCCCGCCTGGATCGCGGCGCCGACGGCCACGACCTCGTCGGGGTTGACGGTCATGTTCGGTTCCTTGCCGCCGGTGAGCCGGCGGACGAGCCCCTGGACTGCCGGGATCCGAGTGGAGCCGCCGACCAGGATGACCTCGTCGACGTCGTCCGCGCCGACCTTGGCGTCCGACATGGCCCGCCGGACCGGTTCCATCGTCCGCTCCACGAGATCGGCGGTGAGCTGCTCGAACGTCGAGCGCATCAGCGTCATCGTGAGGTGCTTGGGTCCGTTGGCGTCCGCGGTGACGAAGGGCAGGTTGATCTGGGTCTGGGTGACCGAGCTCAGTTCGACCTTCGCCTTCTCGGCGGCCTCGTAGAGCCGCTGCAGCGCCTGGGGGTCCTTTCGAAGGTCGATGTTGTTCTCCTTCTGGAACTGCTCGGCCAGGTGATCGACGATGCGCCGGTCGAAGTCGTCGCCCCCGAGGTGGGTGTCACCCGCGGTGGCGCGCACCTCCACGACGCCGTCACCGACGTCGAGGACGCTGACGTCGAACGTCCCGCCGCCGAGGTCGAACACGAGCACCGTCTCGTGCTCGCGCTTGTCCAGTCCGTAGGCCAGTGCCGCGGCGGTCGGCTCGTTGATGATCCGCAGCACCTCGAGGCCGGCGATCTTCCCGGCGTCCCTCGTTGCCGTCCGCTGCGCGTCGTTGAAGTAGGCGGGCACCGTGATCACGGCCTCGGTGACCCGCTCGCCCAGGTTGCGTCCAGCGTCGTCGGCGAGCTTGCGCAGGATGAGCGCGGAGATCTCCTCCGGCGCGTACAGCTTGTCCCGCACCTTGATCCGCGCGTTCCCGTGCTCGTCGGGAACCACGTCGTACGTGACCTGGGCCGCCTCCTGCTCGACCTCGTCGAACTTGCGGCCGATGAAGCGTTTGACCGAGTAGATCGTCCCCTTGGGATTGAGGATCGCCTGCCGGCGCGCCAACTGACCCACCAGGCGCTCGCCGTTGTCGGTGAAGGCCACGACCGACGGCGTCGTCCGTGCGCCCTCTGCGTTGGGCACGACCGAGGCTTCGCCGCCCTCCCAGGCCGCGATGACGGAGTTGGTCGTACCGAGGTCGATGCCTACCGCGCGGGCCATGTCAGGTCGCCGATCCGAGCAGCTGGACGGCCCGGTCGGCCACCTCGTCGTCGACCACCAGCTCGTAGCGCTGGGGAAGCACGGCCGTCACCGACACGAAGTCACGACGGCCGCCCGACATCGCATAGACGATCACCCCGATGATGGCGCCGACCAATGCCCCGATGAGCAGTCCGTAGAGCGCGAGCAGGAATCCGCTGACCAGGGGGTCGGCCCAGTTGAACAGGCCGAAGATCCAGCCGATCAGCACGCCCGGGACCGCTCCGCTGAGTGCCCCGCGCCAGGTGGCGCCCCAGTAATCCAGCTTCCCCGTGACCTGCTCGATGGTCTGCAGGTCCTGGCCGAGGATGGCTACCCGCTCGACGGGGAAGTCCAGGTCGGCCAGTCGGTCGACGGCCCGCTCGGCCTCCGCGTACGTGGCGAAGGACGCCACGGTCCGGCGTGGGGCTCGGCCGGGGCCCTCAGGGCTCCCGGGGGACCATGGACTGCCGGAGACGCGGGGGCGAGACCCTGCGGTGGGTGTGGTCATGACGGCTCCAGGTTCAGAAAGGGGTCGACCGGCCGGCCGCCGGAGCGGTGCCCGACCTGGTCGCGGCAGTGGGATCAGCGCCACCGGGAGCGCCGCCGACCTCCAAGGACAACCGGCCGGCGGAGTCGCCGGAGGGACGCTGGTCGAGGATCACGTCGTCCGCCGTCCTGGCGGTGCAGCACCCGGCTCGCCGACCCGGTCAGGCGCACCGAGCGGATCGATGTCCAGGAGGGTCACGGAGAGTCCTCCCTCCGGGTGGAGCCGGTGCCGCGCACCGACCGTTGCAGCGCCGCCGAGGCGGCGCACCGGCCCGCCGGGTGCAACCTCACCCGGGCGGTTCAACCCATCAGGTTCACCGGTCGCGGCGACTGCAGTGATGGAGCACGGCCGACTCGGACGCGAGGGGCCGGGTCGTAGACGGGCCCAGGTCGGATCCGCCGGTGTCCGCTACCTCGTGCAGGATCTCCGGTTCGGTGTGCGGCAGGCGGTGGACTGCCTGCCCGGTCTCCTCCGCGCATCCGGCGCCTCCGTCCGGCGACCGCTCGGCCGCTCACGTTCAGCACGAACGGCGGACGTACGGCCGGTGCAGTGACGTGCAGACCGGACGCGGACCGCCGGAGCCGTCCGGTGCAGTCGGCACGAGGCCGTGCGGCGCGGCCGGGCACAGCGGCCGGAACGTGCCGCCCGACCGCGGCCGACCGCGTCGTCCGGTCACCGCGAACCGCTGCCGGCCGACTGCGGCGCCCGGGAGAACTCCGCGACGATCCGTTCGCAGAACGCGGGCAGGTCGTCCGGCGAGCGGCTCGTCGTGAGGTTGCCGTCGGTGACGACCTCCTCGTCGACGACCTCGGCCCCTGCGTTGCGCAGGTCGGTGCGCACGCTCGGCCAGGAGGTGAGCCGCCGGCCGCGCGCGACGTCGGCCTCGACGAGGTTCCAGGGCCCGTGGCAGATCGCCGCCACGGGCTTGCCCGACTGCACGAAGTTCCGGACGAAGGTGACCGCGGTCGGCTCCATCCGGAGTTTGTCCGGGTTGACGGTGCCGCCTGGGAGCAGCAGGGCGTCGAACTCGTCGGGCGACGCCTCGCCGACCAGCCGGTCCACGCTGAAGGTGCCGGCGTCCTCCAGGTCGTGCTTGCGGGCAGCGATCTCGCCGGTCTTGATCGACAGCAATACGGTCTGCGCGCCGGCCCCGTCCAGGACCTGCCGCGGCTGCTCCAGCTCGACCCGCTCCACGCCGTCGGTCGCCAGGATCGCGACCCGCCGTCCGTTCAGTTCGCCGGCCATCTCAGGCCATCGCCATGTCTGGGTGGAGGACGACCTTGGTCCACCCGTCGTCGCGGGCGTCGAAGTGCTCGTATCCCTCGGGGGCTCTCTCGAGCGGCAGGTCGTGGCTGACGATCCAGGACGGCGTGGCCTTGCCTCCGGCGACGAGGTCACGCAGCGCGCGGTTGTACCGCTTCACCGGACACTGCCCGGTGCCCATCTTCTGGCCGCGGAACCAGTGCTCGCCGTAGTCGAACGCGACGAACCCCTCCCTGTACAGCTCGT
>JAOPUS010000083.1 GCA_025963345.1 Blastococcus sp.
AGGTGGTCGCCCCAGCAGGCGATCTCCAGGCCGTCGTACCCCCAGTCGGAGGCCAGCCGGCACATCTCCTCGAACGGCAGGTCGGCCCACTGGCCGGTGAACAGGGTGACGGGACGGGGCATCGCGCGGTCCTCTCGGTCGAAGTCGGGTCAGGCGGGGATGTCGGTCCAGGTGGAGCGGTCGGCGGCGCTGCGCTCGACGGCGTCGAGCACCCGCTGGACCTGCAGTCCGTCGGCGAACGACGGCACCGGGTCCTCGCCCTTGGCGATGGCGGTCACCAGGTCGGGCCGGGCGAGGCCGAAGCGGGACCCATCCCTGCCCGGGAGGATGTCGTCCGCGGCCGAGAGGCCGGCGACCAGTCGAGCTCCTGGTAGATCGTCGCGATGCCGAGGCTCATGGCGGCCTGCGGATCGCTGAGCGACACCTGCTCACCGCGCCCGGTGATGGTGCCGGCGTCCGGCTGGTGCGCCCCGGCCAACACCGTGATCAGGGTCGACGTGCCGGCGCCGTTCTGGCCGAGCAGACAGTGCACCTCGCCCGGGCGGACGACGAGGTCGACGCCGTCGAAGGCCCGGACCCCGGGAAAGGCCGTGACGATGCGGTGCATCTCGAGCAGGGGCGCGGTCACAAGGGACCCCCGGGTGCACTGCGAGGCCACGCAGAATCGGTCATGCCATCACCGGACTTTTGCTCCCCATGACCATTAGTCTGTAGCAGCGTCAACCTAAGTCCGCCGAGGAACTGTGGTCAAGGTCGCCGGGCGGGGTGACCGAACCACAATCACATTGCTGTCCTCCGGACCGCACCGCGGCCACGTGCCGTCTCGCGCGGAGCCGCTGAGTCCTGCCTGCCCGGGACCCTGCGGGCCCCACTCGGCAGGACAGTGACGGTTCCGATCGGCTCGTTACCGCGCGAAGGTCTGGACCGAGTCCTCGTCCAGGAACTCCCCGATCGCCATCAAGGCGGCGCCCACGCGGCCGGACCGGTCGGGCGCATCACTGACGGTGATCTCCAGCGCCCGAGCGGCCAGGGGCATTGGGCGGCGGTAGACCGCCTCCCGGATGCCGCGAGCAACGGGGCGCCGGCCCGCGCGACCCCACCGGTCATGACGATGCGGTGCGGGTTGAAGAAGTTGACCAGCGCGGCGAGCACCGTGCCGATCGTGCGGCCCGGCGTCCGGGACGAGCTCGAGTGCGGGCCGTCGCCCTGCGCGGCCAGCTGGACGACGTCTCGCGTCGTGCTGACCGGCAGCCCTGCCGCCACGGCGTCGCGGAGCAGCGCACCACCACCGGCGATCGCCTCCAGGCAGTTCTCGTTGCCGCACCGGCAGACCACCGTCCGCCCGTCCGGCTGCGCGACGTAGATGTGCCCGATGTCCCCGGCGCTGCCCTGCGCGCCGCGGTAGACCCGCCCGTTGACGATGACGCCGCAGCCGATCCCGGTACCGACCTTCACGACCAGCACGTCCTGGACCGACCCGCCGACCCCCATCTCGCCCAGCGCCATCACGTTCACGTCGTTGTCGACGTAGACGGGGCACTCATATCGGCCGAACGCACTGGGGATCGGGTGGTCGTGCCAGCCCGGCATGATCGGCGGGTGCGACGGCCGCCCCGTGGAGAACTCCACCGGGCCCGGCACGCCGACGCCGACGGCGCACACGTCGGCCGGGCTGAGGCCGGCCTCGGCGAGCACCTTCTGGGCCAGCCGGTCGACCTCGGCCAGCACGGGGGCGGGCCCGTCGGCGATGTCGATGGGATGCCCCACGGTCGCGAGGATCTGCGCGGAGAGATCGGTGACCGCGACGTCGACGCTGGTCACCCCCAGGTCCACGGCGAGCACGCACCCGGCCCGGCTGTTGAACTGCAGCAGCGTCGGTGGCCGCCCTCCGGTGGTCCCGCCCCGGCCGCCCTCCTCGAGGAGGTTGCGGCGATGAGCTGGTCCACCCGGGCGCTCACGGTGTTGCGCGAGGCGCCGGTCAGCGCCACGAGGTCCGCCCGGCTCCGCGCGCGGCCGGTCCGCACATGGCGCAGCAACTCGCCGGCAGAGGCAGATGCGCGCGCCACGGGGCCATAGTGAGCTTCCTGCCCTGGCCGTCCACGGGTCGGCCGACGACGGTTGACCGCCCGGTCGGTGGGCACAGAGCGGGGCAACCGAGAATCTGGTTGAGCTCTGGACGAGCCCCTTTTCCACACTGAGCGAGGTACCTCATGGGTCTGCCCATCACCCTGTCCGAGATCGCCCCGCGGATCTCCGCCGGCGCGTTCATCCTCAACAGCGGCCTCGGCAAGCGTGGCGCCGACGAGGCCACCGCGGCCGGGCTGCACGGGTTCGCCTCGGGCACCTATCCGTTCCTGAAGAACATGCAGCCCCAGCAGTTCGTCAGGACGCTGGCGAATGCGGAGATCGCAGTCGGGGCGATACTGCTGGCGCCGTTCGTGCCGACGGCGGTCGCGGGCGCCGCGCTCACCGGCTTCTCCGGCGGTCTGCTGGGCCTCTACCTGAAGACGCCCGGCATGCGGAAGCCTGGCAGCCTCGCCCCGACCCAGGAGGGCCTGGCCGTGGCCAAGGACGTGTGGCTGCTCGGCATCGGCATCGGGTTGCTCACCCGCGGCACCGTCGACCGCCGGCCCCGGGTCAGCGTGAAGAAGGCCCGGAGGCTGGCCAAGAAGGCCGCACGGGAGGCGCGGCGCACCGTCCGCTGAGGATCGGGGCCGGCCGACCGTCGATCGACGTTCACCCGCCGAACACCTGCCGGACCCACTGCCGCCCGCTGCGCGGGCAAGCATGGGCGTCGCCGTCCGACGCCCAAGGAGTTCCCGTGTCCGAGATCCTCATCGCTGTCCTCACCGAGGCGCTCGGCGCCGCCCTGCTCGCGCTGGTCGTCGCCGGGATCAGGCGACTGGTGGCCTCGGCCACCGCCTGAGCCCCCCGCTCACGGTTCACCCAGGCAGGTCCCAGCCCGCGTCCAGCCGGCATCCGGCTCACCTCGCCGGGAACGTCCTGGCCCGCGCGCCGGGCCCCACCGCGTGCCACGATCGCTGGACGCGGCCGTTTGCAAACGCGGCCGCGCACGCGAGTGCGGTCGGCACCGACCAGTCCGACCCCACGCAGGCGAGGGGCCGCCATGACGGTCGTACCGGCGATGGCACCTGATCTGATCCGCGGGTCGCTCCGGGCGTCCGGGCGTCGCACGCACGAGGCGTTCAACGCGTCCGCCCGGATCGCCCGGGGAGTCCTCACTGCGCCCCGGTCGGCGGTGCGGGCCGTGACCGCTGCCGGCGCGGTGGCGGGTGTCGATCGGCAGATCTGGGCGGCCGGTGACCTGGCCATGCTGGAGGTCCGCGGGCTGGACCGCGGCGCAGGCCGCCCGGCGGCGGCATCCGCGGTACAGGCGTCCCTCGCGGCGGTCGACGGGATCACCTGGGCCCGGGTGGACGCCGTCACCAGCCGGGTTGCCGTGCGCTACGACGCCCGTCGGCACACGCTCTCCGATGTCGCCGGTGCCCTGGCTCGCGCGGAACAGCAGGTACCCACCCAGACGCCCGGCTACCGGCGTCCGGGCACCGGAAACGCCGGTGGCTCACCGGTGGACCGGCCGGCCGCACCGGTGCAGGCCGGCCCGGGGGTGGACGGTTCCGCCGACGACGCGCGGGTCCCGAGGGTGCACACCGTGGCCTTGGCAGCGAACGTGTTCGCCGCAACCGCCGTCGCCGTGGCCCGGATGGCCCGCGTGCCGACGTTGCCTCCCGGCACTGCGGCCCTGGCCGCCCTCGTCGAGCACCAGCCGTGGGTGCGCACCCGACTGGAACGGCGGCTCGGTGCGGCCGGCTGTGAAGTCCTCCTCGCCGTCGGGAACGCCACCGTTCTCGGCCTGACCGGCACCGTGCACCCCTTGGTGGTCGACAGCGCGCGGCGCATCCAGACGCTCCGCGCCACGAGGGCGACGCAGGCGGTCGTGACCCGGCTGGAGCCCGGACTGACCGGGGCGTCCCGGCCGGGCCGGACGACTCCGCTCGGCACGGACGAGCGGCCCGTCCCACTGCCCGACGGCCCGATCGAACGGCTGGTCCGCCGCACGGCGACGGGCTCGCTGCTGGCCGCCGGCGCCGCGCTGGCCGCGACCGCCGACCCGGACGTGGCCGGCCGCGCCGTGCTGGTGAGCGTGCCGCGGGCGGCCGTCCTGGCGCGGGAGACCTTCGCGGACTCCCTCGCGATCGCGCTGGCCCGCCGGGCGGTGCCGACCCTCGACCTGGGAGCGCTGCGCCGCCTGGACCGGGTCACGACCGTCGTCGTCGAGAGTGCGGTCCTCCACGTCGACCGCCGACGGGTCCTGCGCGCCCGCGCCCTGAACGGGTGGCCGATGGAACGGGTCTGGCGGGCGGCTCAGCACCTGCTGGAGACGGCCGACGTCCCGGCGACCGGCCGCTCCGGCCTCGCCCTCGTTCGCCGGGTGTCCGGTTCCGAGGGTCACGGACATGGCGCAACCGCCCTCACCCACCTGGTCCTGACCTCCGACGGCGACGCCGTGGGTGACGTACTGATCGGGCAGGAACTGGACCCCCTGGCCGCTGCTGTGCTCTCGGCTGTCCGCCAGGCCGGGCTCCGGCTCGTCGTGACGGAGGACCCGGCTGCCGCCGGCCTCGTCCGCCGGGCGGGCGAGGTGCTGGGCGAGGACGGCGGGGACGCCGCGTGGCTCCGCCGGCACGTCCGGCGGCTCCAGTCCGACGGGGAGGTGGTCGCCCTGATCGGGGCCGACGAGAACGCGCTGGACGCCGCCGACGTCGGCATCGGCGTCATCCCGGCGACCGGCCGGGTGCCGTGGGCCGCCCACATCCTCTGCGGGCCGGGCCTCGTCGAGCTGCCGCGGCTGCTCGCGGCGGCTCCGGCCGCCCGGGCCACCAGCGAGCGCTCGGTCCGGCTGTCACTGGCCGCCACGTTCCTGGGCGGCCTGCTCGTCGCCGTCGGACCCAGGCGCCGGGGCGGCAACGCGACCGTGCCGGTGACGATGGGCGCGGCCGGAGCCATTCTGTCGGCGGTGCGGGAGGCGCAGCGGATCGGCCGCCTGCCGGACCCGGTGCCTGCGCCGGACACCCCGTGGCATGCGCTCGAACCGGGCGAGGTGCTGGAGCGGGTACCCGATCCCGGCCAGCCGCCGCCGGAGGAGCCGGCACCGCGCCGATCCTCGGCCCCGCGCCGGACCGCCCGGTCCCTGGCCGGGCTGGTCTCCAACGTCCGCGCCGAGCTCGCCGATCCGCTGACCCTGGTGCTGGCGACCGGTGCCGCCGCATCGGCGGTGATCGGCTCCCCCACCGACGCGCTACTGGTGGCGGGTGTCCTGGTGGGCAGCGCAGTGATCAGCGGCGCCCAGCGGATGCGCGCCGAGCGCGCCCTCCGCTCACTTCTCCTCGAGCAGCGGCTCCCGGGGCGGATCGTCGACCTCGACAGCACCGACCGGAGGCACGGCGGGTCGGGACCGACGCGGAGCGTCCCGGCCACCCAGCTACAGCCCGGGCACGTCATCGACCTGGTGGCCGGCGACGTCGTCCCGGCCGACGCCCGGCTTCTCCTCGTCGACGACCTGGAGGTGGACGAGGCAACCCTCACCGGCGAGTCCTCCCCGGTCGACAAGCAGCTCACTCCCACGCCCGGTGCAGAGCTGCCGGACCGCGCCTGCATGGTGTACGAGGGCACGACGATCGTCGCCGGGTCCGGCCGGGCGGTGGTCGTGGCGGTCGGCGCCGCCACCGAGGCCGGTCGGGCTCTCGCGCTGGCCGGCCGGGCAGGTGCGCCCGCCGGGATGCAGACCAGGCTCGAGGAGCTCACCAGCAAGGCGCTCCCGGTCACCCTGGCCGGTGGCGCCGCGGTCTCGGCGATGGCGTTGCTGCGGGGCCGGCCGGTGCGGGCGGCGGTCGCCTCCGGCGTCGCCGTCGCCGTCGCCGCCGTCCCCGAGGGGCTGCCGCTGATGGCGACCGTCGCTCAGCTCGGGGCGGCTCGCAGGCTCTCCCGGCGCGGCGTCCTCGTGCGGGCCTCGCGCACGGTCGAGGCCCTCGGGCGGGTCAGCACGATGTGCTTCGACAAGACCGGGACGCTCACCGAGGGGCGCCTGCGCCTGGTGCGCGTCGCCGACCTGGGTGGCGAGTGGGCGCCGGACGCGGCGCCGGCGCGGCGGATGCTGCGGGCCGCTGCCCATGCCAGCCCACGGCGCGACGGCCCGCACGCGCCGACCCATGCCACCGACGAGGCGGTCCTCGATGCCGCGCGGGCGATCCTCGGCGATCAGCTCGACGAGGAGTGGGAGGAGCTGGCCGAGGTGCCCTTCCACAGTGAACGCAAGTTCTCCGCGGCCGTCGGCCGCACCCCCGGCAAGGTCCGCGTCGTGGTCAAGGGCGCCCCGGAGGTACTGCTGCCGCGCTGCAGCCACGTGCGCGACGACCGGGGCAAGCGGCCGCTGGACAGCGCCCACCGCGCACGCGCCGCCGAGGCCGTCCACGACCTCGCCGCCCAGGGGTTGCGGGTGCTTGCCGTCGCCCGCCGGAACGTCGGGGACGTCGCCGAGGCCGTGCCCGAGCCGGAGGAGGTGGCGGGCCTCGGCGACCTCACTCTGCTCGGCTTCATCGCGCTGGCCGACACCGCCCGCCCGCAGGCGGCCGCCACGATCGCCACGCTCGAGAAGAGCGGGGTGCGCCCCGTCATGATCACCGGGGACCACCCGGTGACCGCCCAGGCGATCGCGGTGACGCTCGGCATCCCCGTCGCGGACCTGGTGACCGGACCGGAACTCACCGATCTCGACGAAGCGGCCCGGACGGCGAGGGTCCGTCGGGCATCGGTGTTCGCGCGGGTCTCGCCGGAACAGAAGCTGCAGATCGTCGAGGCGCTCCGGCACGACGGCCAGGTCGTCGCCATGGCCGGCGACGGCGCCAACGACGCCGCGGCGATCCGCCTCGCCGATGTGGGCATCGGGATGGCCGCCAAGGGGTCGACGTCGGCCCGCAGCGCCGCCGATCTCGTGCTGACCGAACCCGACATCAGTCTCGTGATCGAGGCCCTCGTCGAGGGCCGGGCGATGTGGCGGCGAATCCGCGACGCCGTGGCCGTCCTGCTGGGCGGCAACGTCGGCGAGATCGCGTTCACCCTGGCCGGCACCGCCCTGGGCGGGCACGCCCCCGTCAACACCCGCCAGTTCCTGGTGGTCAACATGTTCACCGACCTGCTCCCGTCGATGGCCCTGGCGCTCGCGCCGACACCGGCCGGGACCGCGGAACGGTCGGCGCTCCTGGCCTCGGGGCCGCCGTCCCTGGGTGCGCCCCTGCTGCGCGACATCGGCCTACGCGGGGCGGTCACCAGCGCGAGCGCGCTCGTCGCCTGGCAGATCGGCCGGTTCACCGGCAGCCGGCAGCGGGCCGGCACCATGGCTCTGGCCACCCTCGTCGGCACCGAACTGGGCCAGACCCTCCTGCTCGGCGGGCGGAACCCGGTGGTGCTCGCGACGGGCCTGGGGTCGGCCGCGGTCCTGGCGGCAGTCATCCAGCTGCCTGGGGTGAGCGGCTTCCTCGGCTCCACCCCGCTCGGCCCGGTCGCGTGGTCGGTCGTGCTCGCCTGCTCCGCGGCCGCCACGGTCGCATCCGCGACGCTCCCCCGGCTGCGGCCGGCCAGGGGCCGGCTGCCACAGACACACAGGGATGACTCAGCTGTGATGACACGGCTCTGATGACGCAGCGTCGCCGGTGACGGCCCCCCAGCCGTTGCCCTCCGGCGCGTCGCGCCCGAACACGTGTGTCCCTGTCGTCCGGTCGCGGGGCGGAGTACCCATGACCGCAGGGACCACCAGGGAGCCGACCGGAGCCGCCGCAGGAGCTGCAGGGAGGGGTAGCACATGACCGAGAGCAAGCGCGGCCGGACGACGAGGACCGCACCGGCCGAGGCATCGACCACGGCCCCGACCGAGGTATCGACCGACGTCCCCGCACCGAGTCCCCCCGACGCGACCGGGAACCCGACCCCGCCGGCCACCCCGCCCGCGACGACACCCCTGACGCTCACCATCCGGCTGCCGTTCTTCACCGCCACCCTGAGCGGCCCCCAGCGGGCGTCGGCAGCCGCGCCCCCGGCACCGGCACCGGGAGCACGCAGCCCCGGAGGGAGCCTGCAGAAGCTCGCCTTCTACGGCGGCGTCGCCACGATGGGCGCGCTGGGCGCGATCGATTGGCCGGTGGCGTTCGCCGTCGCGGCGGGCACGTGGGTGGCCCAGCACACTCCACCGACAGTCGGCGCCGTCCCGCGCCGGCGCGCAGGCGTCCCGGAGCCGACCGGGCGTGAGCCGGTCCCCGCCCCCGCAGGCGTGTGAGGCCATCCCCGAGATCCGGGAGCAGCCGGGCCGCCCCGTCGTGGTGTTCGCCGCCGCCGCGGACCTCGTGGAAGAGGTCTCGCCGACGCCCTGACCCGCGGGAACCGCCGTCTGAAGGAGCCGTCACCTGAACGAACCGTGCGCACCGGTGAACCCGGTGCCGGTGGCAGCCGTGGTCCAGTGATGTCGGAAGGTTTCCGGACGCCGGCAGGACCACCTGCCGGCCGACCCGAGGAGGTCCCGTGCACCGGATCGATCCCGCTCTCCGCCTGCTCCCCCGTCTGGGGCGCAGCCTCGCCGTCCTCGCCGTGGGCGTGGCGGCGCTGACCGCCTGCGGCAACTCCGGGTCCGGCGACACGAGCGCGCCGGCCACCAGCTCGGCCGGGACCTCCAGCGCCTCGGCACCCGCCGGCACGTCCTCGTCGTCGTCCACGGGCGGGAGCCGGTCCCAGGCGCAGGCACTCACCGCGACCGAGGCCGAGTTCAGCATCTCCCTCGACAAGGACACACTGCCGGCGGGCGACTATGCGATCACGGTGGTCAACAACGGTCGCGCGAGCCACGACCTCGTCGTCGAGGAGAACGGCAACGACGTCGCCGGCACCGACGGGAACATCGCACCCGGCGGGTCGGCCACGTTCACCGTCACGCTCGACGCCGGCGAGTACGTCTTCTACTGCTCGGTCGACAACCACCGGGCGATGGGCATGGAGCTCACCGTCCAGGTGACGTGATGACCCCCCCGACGGTCACCGACCGGGGCCCGGCCACCGGGCTGCTGTGGACGCTGCGGGTCCTCGGCGCCGCCCTGCTGGCGGGAATGGGCTGGATCCACCTGGACCTGTGGCTGGACGGCTACCGCACGATCGACGTGATCGGTCCGGCGTTCCTGCTCAACGCGATCGCCGGGTTCGGCCTGGCGATCCTGCTGCTCGTGTCACCCCGGCCGCTGCTCCTCGGGGTGGCCGCACTGGGCGCGGTCGCGGCGCTCGGCACGCTGGGCGGGCTGCTGCTGGCCACCACGGTCGGGCTGTTCGGCTTCGTCGAGTCGACGGCGGCCGCCCTCTGGTGGGCGTCGTTCTGGGTCGAGGTCGCGGCGGTCGTCGTCCTCGGCGCGCTGGCGGCGCTGGCCGCCCGCCGGCGCGACTGACCGGAGCGGGCGGAGGGCCGTGACCCCGGCCGCCCGCTCCGGTCCTTCGTCAACGGACGCCGAGCAGGTGCTCCATCGCGAGCTGGTCCAGCCGCTCGAACTCCAGGCCCCGCTCCCCCAGCGCCTTCGGGTCGAACGTCTCGGCGCGCAGGTCGTCGAGGGACTCCCCCGCGGCCAGCGTCGGGACTGCGAGCTCGCCCACCCGCGCGGCCTCGAGCGCTGCCGCCACCTCCGGGTCGGCCCGGAAGGCCTGCGCCTTCTCGCGCAGGATCAGGTAGTTGCGCATGCAGGCACGCGCGGTCTCCCAGACGCCCGCGACGTCCTCGGTCCGCGGCGGCTTGTAGTCGAAGTGCAGGTAGCCGTCGTAGGCGCGGCCGGTGCCGGCGCCCAGCAGGGTGTCGACGGTCCAGAACGCGCCGCGCAGGTTGCCCGCCCCGAAGCGCAGGTCCTGGTCGAAGCGCGGCCCGTGCTGGCCGTTGAGGTCGATGTGGAAGAGCTTGCCGTGCCACAGCACCTGCCCGATGCCCTGGGCGAAGTTGAGCCCGGCCATCTCCTCGTGACCGACCTCGGGGTTGAGACCGACGCGGTCGGGCTCCTCCAGCTCGTTGATGAAGGCGAGCGCGTGACCGATGGTCGGCAGCAGGATGTCGCCGCGCGGCTCGTTCGGCTTGGGCTCCAGGGCGAACCGGATGTCGTAGCCCTTCTCGCGGACGTAGCCGCAGAAGATGTCCAGGCCCTCCTTGTACCGGTCCAGCGCGGCGGCCACGTCCTTGCTGCCGCCGGACTCCGCACCCTCGCGGCCACCCCACAGCACGTAGGTCCGCGCACCCAGCTCGGCGGCGAGATCGATGTTGCGCAGCACCTTGGCGATCGCGTACCGGCGGACGGTGCGGTCGTTGGCGGTCAGGCCGCCGTCCTTGAAGACCGGGGCGCCGAAGAGGTTCGTGGTGGCCATCTCCACGCCCATGCCGGTCTCGGCCAGTGCCTTGGTGAACCGCTCGAGCGCGGCGTCGCGGGTGGCGTCGTCGGGCACGAGGTCGTCGTCATGGAAGGTGATGGCGGCTGCCCCGAGCTCGGCCAGCCGGTGGACGGCCTCTACCGGGTCGAGCGGCGGGCGGACGGGGCCGCCGAAGACGTCGACCCCCTGCCAGCCCACGGTCCACAGCCCGAAGCTGAACTTGTCGTCCTTGGTGGGTGTGTAGTCGGTCATGCGGTCCTCTCCGTCCGGGTCGCTCGGTTGCTGCGCTGCACTGGATCAGGACGCGGGGATCAGGACGCGGGGATCAGGACGCTGGGATCAGGAGGCTGGGGTCAGGAGGCTGGGGTCAAGAGGCGCCGGTCCCGGAAGGTCGTCGACCGCCGGCACCAGGGTCGGGTCGTCGAACACCGACTCCAGCGCCACGTGCGCACCGCCGCGGACGGCGGCGGTGAACCCGAGGGTCGAGAGGACCACCCGCGCGCCGGCCAGGTCGGGGCCGAAGACGCGCGCCCGGAGCTCGGCGGTCATGGGCTCGGTCAGGAACCGCCCGAGGACGGCGAAGTAGCCCCCGAGGATGACCACCTGCGGATTGAAGAGGTTGATGAGCACGGCGGCGCCGTTGCCCAGGGCGGTGCCGACCTTGTCCAACGCCGCCACGGTGCGCTCGTCGCCGGCCTCGGCCCGCCGCGCGATCTCCGCCAGGCGCGTCTCGAGGTCACGGGCCGGATCGTGCACCGGGTCGTCCGGGTCGGCCGCCTCCCGCAGCAGCGCCGCCAGTCCGACGACGGTCTCCCAGCAGCCGCGCCGGCCGCAGCCGCACACGAGGTCCGGGTCGCCCAGCGAGGTGTGGCCGACCTCGCCGGACAGGCCACCGGCCCCCCGCAGCAGCTGGTCGGCCACGATCACACCGCCGCCGACGCCCACCTCACCGGTCAGGAAGACCAGGTCCGAGGTACGCGCCTCGGAGCCCATCGACCACTCCGCGATGGCCGACAGGTTGGCGTCGTTCTCGACGCGGATGGGGCAGCCGAGGTCGACGCGGGCCCGCAGGCCCTCCAGCACGGGGACGTCGTGCCAGCCGATGTTGGGCGCATAGGTGGCCACGCCGTCGACACTGCGGACCAGGCCCGGCACTGCGACGGTGAGCCCGACCGGCGTTGCCCCCCGGGCGGTGGCGGCGTCCACGGCCTCGCCCACCAGACGGGCCACCGCGTCCAACGTCCCCTCAGGGCCGAGGGCCGGGACGTCGAGGGGGATCAGGTGCTCGAACAGCACCTCGCCGCGCAGGTCCAGGACGAGGGTCGCCGCGTAGTCGACGTTGAGCTCGACGCCGATGCCGCAGACGGTCGTCCCGTCGAGGTGCACGATCAGCCCGGGGCGGCCCACGGAGCCGGCCCGGTGGACGTCGCCGGCGCTGACGAGCCGCCGGTCGGTCAGCTCCGCGACGAGGCTGGAGACGGTGGCCTTGTTCAGGCCGGTGTCCTGGGCGATGCGGGCGCGCGACCGGGACCCGAAGTCGCGCAGGTGGCGGAGGACCAGCCCGAGATTGCTGCGCCGAACGGTGGCCTGGTCGGCCGGGGTGTGCCGGCGTCCCGGCGAGCGTTCGAAGAGACGACGTTCGTCCGTCGTGCCCACCCCCTGCCGATCACGGCTATTTGTCGAACTCGCAAACAAATTATTTCCGCGACCGGCGGTGGTCAAGGTCGCGCGGTGCCGTTACCGAAGTGCAACACGGACGTGGTCGCCAGGATAAGTTCACCGGCCCGACGAAGTGCGCCCGGCGTCGCCAGGGTCCCGCGCATGACCTGTTCCACCGTGCGCCCGACCGTCCTGCGGTGACCGTCGTCGCGGGGGTCGACACCTCGAGCCCGGCCTGCACGGTCGTCGTCCGCGACGCCGCCACGGGGCAGCTCGTGCGGGCCGGCCGCGCCCCCCACCCGGATGGCACCGCGGTCGCCCCGCAGGCCTGGGCCGACGCGGTCGTCGTCGTGCACGCGAGCCGGCAAACGCCGACCGGACGGCGGCCGTCTGCCTCCCCCACGACTGGCTGACCTGGCAGCTGCCGGCCGACCGCGGCCTCGGCGCCCTCGTCACCGACCGCGGGGACGCCAGCGGCACCGCCTACTGGACGGCCAGTAGCGGCTCCAGCCCCGGATCCCGCCCGGGCGTCCCGCTCGCACGCCGCGGACCGGCGGCTTGGCAGGCAGACTGTGTCCTGGATCGCTCCGGGTTCAGCAGGAGGGGGGACCGGCCAAGTGGGAGGATCAATCATCATGACGACATCACCAGCGCGTGTCCCGGCCACGAGCGACTCCTCCGCCGGGCGCCCGCGCGTCGTCGTCATCGGCTCCGGATTCGGCGGGCTGTTCGCAGCCCAGGCGCTGCGCAAGGCCCCCGTCGACATCACGCTGGTCGGTAAGACCAGCCACCACCTGTTCCAGCCACTGCTCTACCAGGTGGCCACCGGCATCCTCTCCGAGGGCGAGATCGCCCCGTCGACCCGCGAGGTGCTTCGCCGCCAGGAGAACGCCCGCGTGGTGCTCGGTGAGGTCACCGACATCGACCTGACCGCCCGCACGGTCACCTCGAGCGTCCTGGGCCGCACCACCGTGCACCCCTACGACGAGCTGATCGTCGCGGCCGGCGCCGGGCAGTCCTACTTCGGCAACGACCGGTTCGCCGAGTTCGCGCCCGGCATGAAGAGCATCGACGACGCCCTCGAGCTGCGCGGCCGCATCTTCGGCGCCTTCGAGCTCGCCGAGCTGGCCGAGGACCAGGCCGAGATCGACCGGCTGCTGACCTTCGTCGTCGTCGGCGCCGGCCCCACCGGTGTGGAGATGGCCGGGCAGATCGCCGAGCTCGCCCACCGGACGCTGCGCCGCGACTTCCGCCGCATCGACCCGACCACCGCCCGCGTCGTCCTCCTCGACGCCGCCCCCGCGGTGCTGCCCTCCTTCGGCGAGAAGCTGGGTGAGCGCGCCCGCCGCCAGCTCAACCAGACCGGTGTCGAGGTCCAGCTCGGCGCCATGGTCACCGACGTCGACGCCGACGGGATCGAGATCAAGGACGCCGACGGGCAGGTCCGCCGGATCAACGCCGCCACGAAGATCTGGGCCGCCGGGGTGCAGGCCAGCCCGCTCGGCCAGATGCTCGGCGAGCAGTCCGGCGCCGAGGTCGACCGCGCCGGGCGGGTCTCCGTCCTCCCCGACCTCACGCTGCCGGGCCACCCCGAGGTGCACGTCGTCGGCGACATGATGTCGCTGGACCGCCTGCCCGGCGTCGCCCAGGTGGCCATCCAGGGCGCCCGGTACTCCGCCGAAGCGATCAAGCGCCGGCTGGCCGGCAAGTCACCCCGCGGCCCGTTCGAGTACCACGACAAGGGCTCGATGGCGACGATCTCGCGCTTCCACGCCGTCGTCGACCTCGGCAAGGTGAAGTTCGAGGGCTTCATCGCCTGGGTGATGTGGCTGGCCCTCCACCTCTTCTACATCGTCGGCTTCAAGAGCCGGATCACCACCGTCCTGCACTGGCTGGTCAGCTTCCTGGGGCGCGGGCGCTCGCAGCGGGTCGCCACCCAGCAGCAGGTGTTCGGCCGGCTGGCCCTGGAACACCTCGGCCCCGACTTCGAGGCGTCGAAGACCGGCGGCCCCAAGACCACGCCGGCCGGCGAGGACCTCACCGGGCGCCGATCGGCCTGACCAGTCGGGCGGGGCAGCCCGCTCAGACCGCGTGCGCGAGCGGCGGCACGTGCTCGTCGGCGCGCTCGAGGTGGAGCGGCTGCAGTGGCGAGGTCTCCAGCAGGTAGAGGAACGCGTCGTAGCGCTGCCCGGTCACGGTGGGCACGTAGTTGCCCCACCGTTCGCGCTCGGGCCGGTAGACGACGCCGATCGCCCGGTGGTCGAGCCGGCGGGTCAGCCAGCCGGGGCCGCCCTCGCGTGGGACGACGATCAGCGTGTCCCGCCCGAAAAGCCCGTGCAGGAGCGCTTCGAGGCTGCCGGAGCGGGCCGGGGGAACCGGCAGCCGCTCCATCTGCGCGCCCCACTCCGACCCCGCGATCACGCCCCCCCGGTAACCGCCGAATCCGACCAGGACGACGTCGTCCGTGCCGTACCGCTCGCGCAGCAGCTGGCCGACGTTGACCATTCCGGCAGACGCCATGTCCGTGGCCCGGGCGTCTCCGACGTGCGTGTTGTGCTCCCAGACGACCACCTTGTCGCCGGCGAACTCCAGCAGCCGGTCGAGGGTGTCGGCCATGTGGATGTCACGGACGTTCCACGACTCCGCGTTGCTCTGCACCATCGAGCGGTAGTAGAGCTCGGCGCCGGCGACCACGGCGGCGTTCTGCTCGGCCGAGAAGCGGTCCTCCGGGTCTCCCGCGGCCATGGTCCGGCTGCGTTCGTCGTTGAGGTGGCGCAGCAGGTCGACGACGGCCTGCTCGCACGAGGCCGGCGCGAACCGGCTGGCGAAGGCGTACTCGGCGCCGTCCTCGCCGTACGGCTCGAAGCAGCGCAGCGCCTCGATCGCACGGCCGACGTGCTGGGGCTCGTTCTCGCGCAGCCAGCCGATCAGCGCCTGCATCGACTCCCACAGGCTGTAGACGTCCAGGCCGTAGAAGCCGACCCGCTCCCCGGCCGGACGGACGGCGTTGACCCCCCGTAGCCAGCGGCAGAACTCGACGACGTCGTCGTTGGCCCACATCCAGGTCGGCCAGCGGTCGAAGGCGTCGAGCGCGTCGCGCGGGTCCTCGTCCGCACCTTCCCGCAGCTTGACGCTCCGGTTGACCCGGTAACAGTCCGGCCAGTCCCCCTCGACGGCCACGAAGCCGAAGCCGCGTTCCTCGATCAGCCGGTGGGTCAGGGCGGCCCGCCAGGCGTAGTACTCGTGCGTCCCGTGGCTGGCCTCGCCCACTGCCACGATCCGCGCGTCGCCGATCCGCTCGAGCAGCGGATCGAGGTCGGCGGGATCGCGCAGCGGACGTACCAGCGACCCGACGGACCCGGTCGTGTCGCTACCGAGCATCACATCTCCCTGACAGTTCCTTCCCGCACGATCCCGGCGGCCACCTCACGGCGGTCGCCGGTGCGCAGCCAGGTCCTCCGCTGCCGCACCGCCGACGTACCCCGCGAGAGCAGCCGTGTCACCAGTTCGCCGACCTCGGCCCATTCGTCGTGGCACCGCAGATCCTCCTCGAGCTCGGCCAGCAGCCGGCGCACGGCGAGCCGGGCATCGACGAGTTCCCCGAGGACCGGGTCGAACAGCGTGTCGCTGATCCCGTGCCGGGCCGCCCGCCACCGGGCCGCGCGGAGCAGCTCCGGCCGCGGCTGCGGGCAGGGCTCCCCCCGCTCGGCGCGGCCGGCCAGGGTGCGCACCAGCGACCGGACGAGGGCGGCGTGCAGGATCGCGGCGTCGAGATCGGTACACACGTCGGCCAGCCGGAACTCCAGCGTCGGCAGGTGGTAGCTGGGCCGGACGTCCCAGTAGAGGTGTGAGGAGTCGGCGACGGCACCGGAGGCCACGAGTCCGTCGACCACCTCGGCGAACCGCTCGGCGCTGCCCAGGTACTCCGGCGCCCCGGTGGTGGGCCAGCGTGCCCACCACAGCGTCCGGTAGCTCTCGTATCCGGTGTCGGCGCCGCCGTGGAACGGTGAGCTCCCGGTCATGGCCAGCAACACCGGCAGGTAGGGCCGCGACCGGTCCATGACGGCGACGGCGGTCTCCAGGTCGGGTACGCCGACGTGCACGTGGCAGCCGCAGATGTCCTGTTCCAGAGCGAGTCCGGCCCAGCGCTCGACCATCGCCTCGTACCGGGGGGCGGGGGTGATCTCCTGCTGCTCCCAGGTGCCGAACGGGTGCGTCGAGGCGGGAAGCACGGCGACCCCGGCGGCCGCGGCCGCCGCCGCGGCCTCCGCCCGCGTACCGATCAGCTCGGCCCGGAGTTCGGCCAGGGTGGTGCAGATGCCGGTCGCCGTCTCCAGCTGGGTGGTGGTGATCTCCGCGTGCAGCCGGACGCCGATCTCGTGCCGCAGCGCGGCCGCAGCGAGGCCCGGGCTGGGGGTCAGCGCGAGGCTCACCGGGTCGACGACGTGGAACTCCTCCTCGACGCCGAAGGTCGCGCCGGCGACCGCGGGCGGGAGCGGCGGACGACCGGGCCCACCGAGGAGGTCAGGAGCGGCCATCGCCGTGCGCCGGCGGGCGCCCGGGAGAGGGATGGGACCGGCCGGCGCTGCTCACCACGCGCGCTCCTGTGCTCGGAGGGGGGTGACGTCGTCGGCGTCGCCACCGGAATCCCCGACCCGGGGGCGGCTGGTGACCAGCCGCGAGCTGACGGTAAGGCCTCGCGGGGAGACGCACCAGTTCCTTGGGTCCCCGGAGCGGTCAGCTCTCGGCGTACCAGGCGAATCCGAGACCGGGCAGGAGCACGCGGTCCGCGCGCAGTTCGGGGGGCCCGTCGCTGGTCAGCACCGGGGCGAAGGTGCCGAAGCCGGTGGCCGTGTCGGCGTCCACGGTCTGGGGGGCGCGGCTGAAGTTCGCCAGGCCCACGAAGCTGCCGCTGCGGGGATGCCGGCGCCGCCAGGCCAGCACCGCGTCGTTCCCGACGTCGAGGACGGTGCACTCCGCGCCGCCGCGCAGGGCCGGCAGGGCACGACGGACCTCGCCGAGCCGCTGCATCCAGCCGAACACCCGGCCCTCCAGCGCGGCCGGGTCCGTCCGCCGCGCGGCTGCCGCCCAGTCCATCGGCGGCCGGTGCATCCAGCGGTTGTCCGGCGCCCGCTCTGGGTCGGCGAGGTAGCCGGTGTCGTTGCGGAGGGCCAGTTCGTCGCCCATGTAGAGCAGCGGGATGCCGCCGAAGGAGTAGGCGACGGAGTAGAGCAGCACCAGGCGGCGGACCCCGGCCTCCACCGCCGCGTCGTCCCCCCGTTCCAGGGCCTCCTCGATGCCGCACAGCGACGCCGTACTGCCGGAGATCCGCGCGTCACCCGTCGCCTCGTTCTCCTGGAACAGCGCACCGCGGGCGAAGGAGCCCGGGTAGCGGCCCGAGTAGAAGTCGTTGAGGAAGCGCCGGTGCCCGACGCCGTCGGCCCCGACGGCCGCCACGTCGGTGTCACTCATGGCCCAGCCGATGTCGTCATGGCCGCGCACGTAGGTCACCCACGACGTGGTCGGCGGGATGGGCCGCATCCGGCGCAGCGCCGCGGCGGCCAGCCGGGCGTCCTGGGTGGCCAGGCCGCTCCAGAGCAGGACCATGAGCTGGTTGTGGTACGCCAGCTCGCACTCCGGCCGGTACCGCTCGTGCCCGCCCAGATAGGGCACGAGGTCCTCCGGCGCGACGATCGCCTCGGCCTTGAAGACCACCCCGGGGGCGGCCAGCCGGGTCAGCGCGTGCAGCAGCTGCAGCAGCCGGTGCCCCTCCGGCTGGTTCTGGCAGGAGGTGCCCAGCCGCTTCCACATGAACGGGACGGCGTCCATCCGGAAGACGTCGACGCCGCGGTTGGCGAGCCAGGTGATCTCGCCGAGCATCGCGAGGGTCACCGCGGGGTTGGTGTAGTCGAGGTCCCATTGGTAGGGCCAGAACGTCGTCCAGACCCAACCGCCGGTGCCTCCGCATGCCTCGGGGACCCAGCTGAACGACCCCGGGGCCCGGTCGGGGAAGACTTCCGGGATCGTCGCGTCGTACGCGTCGGGCATCGACCGGTCGGGGAACGCGGTGTAGAAGCCGGCGAAGTCCGGGTCGCCGGCCAGCCAGCCCTGCGCCCACCGGTGCTCGCGCGCGGTGTGGTTGAGCACGAGGTCGATGCAGAGGCTCATCCCCCGGTCGTGCAGGGCGCCGGCGACGCGCTCCAGGTCGCCCATCGTGCCCAGCCGCGGGTCGACGGCGCGGTAGTCCATGACGGCGTAGCCGCCGTCGTTCTCGCCCGGCCGCGGCTCCAGCAGCGGCATGAGGTGCAGATAGGTGGTGCCGAGCTCGGCGAGGTAGTCCAGCCGTCCCGGCAGCTCGGCGAGCGTGCCGCAGAAGCGGTCGACGTAGCAGACGTAGCCCTGCATCCGGGTGCGCTGGAACCAGCCCGGGTCGATCTCCCGCCGGCGGTCCAGCCGGCGCAGCTCGGCGGGGCGCTCGGCGGCGGCGTCCAGCGCGATGCGCAGCGCCCGCTCGAACAGCGCGTCCACGTCGCCGCCTGCGCTGTACAACTCGGCCAGCGCCTCGTGGACGTCGGGCAGCGCGAGCTCCGCGCGGGCCAGGAAGGCGTCCGCGTCGTCCGCACCGAGCGCGGCGACGGCATCCTCGGCCAGGCGCGGACGCAGGGACGCCCAGGCCCGGCCTCCGGCCGCGCGTGCATCGATCCCCGTCGCGGTCACCGTCGATCCCCGGAAGTCACGGCTCCAGTATCGCCAGCGCTGTTCGCTCAGGGCACGACGAACGCCCCTGTCCGGGGGGCGCGGACGGGCGTTCACTGGTGCCGGTAACCGAGTAATCATCGAAAGGTGGCGCGATGAGCGCCGTACCGGAACCCGACCTCGAGGCGGCGCTGGATGCCTACTCGCGCATCGTGACCGCGGTCGCCGCGGACGTGACCCCGCACGTGGCCGCCCTGCAGGTGACCGGCCGCGACGGCCGCGGCGGCGCGGGCTCGGCCGTCGTCGTCTCCGACGACGGACTGCTGCTCACCAACGCGCACGTCGTCGCCCGCGCCTCCTCCGGCCGGGCGGTGTTCAGCGACGGGTCCGAGTCCGACGTCGACGTCGTCGGCGCCGACCCCCTCTCCGACCTCGCGGTGGTGCGGGCCCGGTCAGCCACTCCTCCGCCCGCCGTCCTCGGGGACGCCGGCGCGCTGCGGGTGGGTCAACTCGTGGTCGCCGTCGGCAACCCGCTCGGGCTCACCGGCTCGGTCACGGCGGGGGTGGTCAGCGGGCTGGGCCGCTCCCTGCCGACGCGCGACGGCCGGACGGCGCGGGTGGTCGAGGACGTCATCCAGACCGACGCCGCACTCAACCCCGGCAACTCCGGCGGTGCGCTCGCGGACTCCGCGTCCCGCGTGGTCGGGATCAACACCGCGGTGGCGGGCTGGGGACTCGGGCTCGCCGTCCCGATGAACGACACCAGCCGCCGGATCATCGCCTCCCTCGTCGAGGACGGGCGGGTGCGCCGGGCCTACCTCGGGCTGGTCAGCACCCCGGCCCCGCTTCCGGCCGCACTGGCCGAGCGCACCGGACGACGGCGGGGGCTGCGGATCGTCGACGTCGTCCCCGGCGCTCCCGCCGACCGGGCCGGGCTGAAGGCCGGCGACCTGGTGCTGGAGGCCGACCGGCGGGCGGTGGCCGACGCACAGAGCCTCCAGCGGCTGCTCTTCGCCGAGGCGATCGGCCGGCCACTGCCCATGACGGTGTACCGCCGCGGCGCGATGGTCGACGTGATCACCTCTCCGGCCGAGCTGACCGGGGACTGACCCTCCGGTGTGACACCCGGCCGCGGTCTGCGCCGAGCCGCCCCAGCAGCGGCAGGATGACCCCATGCACGCCGACCGTCGGACGCCCGTGGCGATCCTGGCCGTGCTCTACACCTTCAGCGGCGGGCTCTGCCTGATCGCCGCCGTCTGGCCGATGCACCGCGACAGCCCCGTCGCCCTGATCCTCGCCTTCGGGATCATCGGGCTGACCGGCGGGGCGGCCTTCTGGGTGCTCGGCTCCCGGACCCGCTGGTGGGCCATCCACGCGGCGATCGCGCTCGCCGGCGTGCTGGTCGGTGTGCTGGCCTGGCGCTCGGCGACCGCCGTCGGCGTCGTCGGACTCGGGCCCGCCCTGATCGGCATCGGCCTCTACGCGGCGTACTTCTTCCGCCTCAGCGCCGCCCGGCTGCACGTGCTGGCGCTGGTCACGCTCGCCACGGCCGGTGCGATCGCCGCCGCACCCAGCGGGTTCACCGTGCCCTGGGTGGTGCTCGTGGTGGCCACCGTCGCGCTCACCGAGGCGCAGGGCCGGCTGGCACGGAACCTGCGCACAGCGGCCACCACCGATCCGCTCACCGGAGTGGCCAACCGCCGCGCCTGGGAGGCCGAGGCCGCGCGCAACCTGGCGAGGGCCGTCCGGACGGGCGAGCCGCTGAGCTTCGCGATCCACGACCTCGACGACTTCAAGGTCGTAAACGACCGGGAGGGCCACGGCGCCGGGGACGCCCTTCTCTGCGAGCTCGCCGACGGGTGGTCCCGCCGGCTGCGCCGCGCTGACCTGCTGGGCCGCTACGGCGGCGACGAGTTCGTCCTGTGCCTGCCGACCACCGACGAGGACGGCGCCTGGCAGATCCTGCGGCAGCTCGATGAGACCCACCACTTCGCCTGGTCGGTCGGCCTCGCGACGGTGCGCAAGGGCGACACGCTCAGCACCGTGCTGGCTCGCGCCGACGCCTCCCTCTACCTGCAGAAGCGCACCGGCCGGACCGCCTGACGAGGGTCCGGCCGTGGCCGCCGGGCTCAGGCCGTCCGGCTCTCCCTGTCGTAGTTCCGGCCGAGGAACGCCGGCACCCGGGCCCAGCGGAAGGCGAAGATCATCACCAGCAGCGTGGCGACGTACGGCACCACGAGCAGTACCTGGCTGGGGATGTCGACGTTGGAGACCTCGGCGCGCAACGCCACGACGTCCATGGTCGCGAAGAACAGCGCACCGGCCACGATGTACTGCGGTCGCCAGCCCCCGAAGAAGGTCAGCGCGATGGCCAGCCATCCGCGGCCGCCGACGATCCCCTCGGTGAACGTCCCGGTGAAGACCATCGGCAGGTAGGCCCCGGCGATGCCCATCAGCGCACCGCCGGCCGTGCTGGTCCAGAGCCGGGTCCACACGACCGGGATGCCGAGGCTGTCGGCCGCCTTCGGGTTCTCCCCGACCGAACGCAGGTCCAGCCCGGCCCGGGTGCGGTACAGGAAGAAGTACAACCCGACGGCGAGCAGCGCGGCGAAGTAGACGAGCACGTTGTGCGAGAACAGTGCGGTACCCAGCAGCGGGATGTCGCTCAGCAGCGGGATGTCCAGCCGCGGCAGGGTATCGACCAGCGGCGTCTGCCCGGTCTGCCCGATCACGACCCGGAACAGCAGCCCGGCCAGCCCCGTGGCGGCGAAGAACAACGCGAGGCCGATGACGAACTGGTCCAGCCGCAGCACGGTCGTGGCCCAGCCGAGCGCCAGGCCGAAGAGTCCGCCGACGGCCGCGGCCACCAGGATGCCCACGGTGTTGCTGCCCGTGCTGAAGCTGACCAGGAAGCCGACCGAGGCGCCGAGCAGCATGACGCCCTCCTGCGACACGCTGAAGACGCCGGCCAGGCCGCCGAGCATCGTGCCGAGCGAGGCCAGCAGGAACGGCACCATCGCGACGACGGTGAGCTGGGCCAGTGCAGCGAACTCGGTCATGCGACTCTCCTCGCCAGGCGGCCCGCGATCACGTCGGAGAGCAGCAGGAAGATCAGGATCAGCGCCTCGATGATGAGGACCATCTCGGCCGGCACGCCGACGGTGCGCTGCATCGAGCTCGCGCCCACCTCCAGGATCGCGATCCCGAACGCCACGACCGGCACCCACAAGGCGCTGCCACGGGCGATCAGCCCGATGATGATGCCGAGCAGCAGGAAGTTCGACTGCATGCCCTCGATCGCACGACCGTGCACCCCGGCGACCTCGAGGGCACCGGCGAGCCCGCCGAGCGCGCCGCCGACGATCAGGGCGATGACCGCGACGCGCTCGACCCGGATGCCGTTGATCGCCGCCGCCCGGGGGTTGGTCCCGGCGGCCCGCAGCTCGAATCCGGCGGCGGTCCGGCGGGTCACCACGATCGTGGCCAGTGCGACGACGCCGGCCAGCAGGATCCCTGCGTGCACGCCGGGTGGGCCCCCCAGGGTGGGCAGCTCCGCGCCCTCGCCCACCCCGCGGGTGGCCGCCACACCGGCGGCCGGGTCGGACCACAGCTCGGTGGCGGCGTAGTCGAGGACCTGGAACGACACGAAGTTCAGCAGCACCGTGCTGAGGATCTCGTTCACCCCGAAGCGCCCCATGAGGAACGCGGCGATGCCGGCCCACACCACTCCCGCCAGCACGCCGGCCAGCAGAACCAGCGGCATGAGCACCACCGCCGGCAGGTCCGCGTAGACGATGCCGACGCCGGCCGCGGCGGTGGCGCCGACGATCAGCTGGCCCTCCCCGCCGATGTTGAACTTGCCGACCGCCAGCGGGATGGTGAACCCGAGAGCGAGCAAGGTCAACGGAACCCACTTGGTCAACGTCTCGGTGAAGCCGAAGCCGGTCCGGAACGAGGTGGAGAAGATCGTCCGGAACGCCTCGACCGGGTCGTAGCCGAGAACCGCGATGACGATGCCGGCCACGACGAACGCCAGAACAAGGGCGAGGATGTAGGGCAGCAGGTTCCGTACGAGACGGACGGTCCGGCTCGGAGCAGCGGGCGCGGTGTCGGGCTCGATCAGGACAGGGGCGCTCATGCGGTCTCCCGGACGCCGGCCATGAGTCGGCCGAGCGCGTACGCGTCGTAGTTGCCGCGGGAGCTCTCGCCGACGACCTCGCCGGAGTAGAGGACCACCAGGCGGTCGGCGAGAAGGCTCAGCTCGTCGAGGTCCTCGGAGATCAGCACGACGGCGCAGCCGCGGTCGCGCGCTTCGTGAACGCGGTCGTAGACGAACTGGGTGGAGCGCAGGTCCAGGCCCCGCGTGGGGTTCTGCAGCACGAGCACCGAGGGCTCACGCCCGAAGGCGCGGGCCAGGACCAGACGCTGGATGTTGCCGCCGGACAAGTTGCCGGCCGGCGCCTCCGAAGAGGGCGTCTTGATCGCGTAGCGCTCGATCGTGGTCCGACTGTGCTCCCGTACCCGGCGCCAGTCGACCAGTCCGGCGCGCCGGAACGCAGGGCTGCGCTGCGAGCCGAGCAGCAGGTTGTCGGTCACCGACGCCGCACCGAGGATGCCGTCGCGGTGCCGGTCCTCGGGCACGTAGGCGACCCCGGCGGCCAGCCACGTCCGGGTCTGTGCGCCGGCCAGGTCGGTCCCGTCGACCTCCACGTGGCCGGCGTGGACGGCACGGGCGCCGGCCAACGCCTCGGCCAGTTCCACCTGCCCGTTCCCGGCCACGCCCGCGACGCCCAGCACCTCGCCGGCACCGACGCGGAGGTCGACACCGCGGACGGCAGGGACGCCCTGGTCGTTGTGGACCACGAGGTCGGACACCGCCAGCCGTGCCGCCGTCCCGCCGGCCGGCTGCGGGGAGGCCGCCGCTGCCGGAGCGGCGGTGTCCTCGGGGACGACCTCACCGACCGCGACGAGACCGAGGGCCGCGGCGACGTCCGAGGACTGCTCGACGGCGAGCTCCCCGACCATCAGCGAGGCCAGCCCCGTGGCGTCGGTGGCCGAGCGCTGGACGGTGGTGAGGCGGTGGCCGTCGCGCATGACCGAGATGCGGTCGCAGATCGCCAGGACCTCGCGCACCTTGTGCGAGATGAACACGACGCTGGTGCCCGCGGCGACGATGACGCGCAGCGAGGCGAAGAGGTCGTCCACTTCTTGCGGTGTCAGGTTGGTCGTCGGCTCGTCGAGGATGAGGATCCGCGCGCCCCGGTAGAGGACCTTGAGGATCTCCACCCGCTGGCGCGCACCCACCGACAGCCGGTCGGTGCGGGCGCGCGGGTCGACCGCCAGCCCGAACCGCTCGGACAGCTCCTCGATCCGCCGGGCCGCGTTCCGCAGACCACCGGACCGACCGCTGGTGCCGACGACGACGTTCTCCACCACCGAGTACGACGACACCTGGAGCAGGTGCTGGTGGACCATGCCGATGCCCAGGTCGATGGCGTCCCGGGGCGACCGGATGTGGGCGTCCCGGCCGTCGACGCGGATCTCGCCCGCGTCGGGCCGGTACAGGCCGTAGAGAACGTTCATCAGCGTCGTCTTGCCGGCACCGTTGCCGCCCACGAGTCCGTGGACCTCACCGGGCACCAGTTCGAAGTCGGCGTCGGTCAGGGCATGCACGGACCCGAACGACTTGCTGACCCCGGACATCACCAGCGGCCGCTCAGACCGCCCGGCGGCGAGGCCCTCTCGCGGACCGGCTGCCTCCGAGCGGCTCATTCGACCGGCGTGACGTCGCGCTCGACCTCGATCGCGCCGCTCGTGAGGTCCTCGACCACCTGGTTGACCTCGTCGATCACGGCCTGATCGACGTTGGTCGGCTCCTGCAGCGAGATGCCCTGCTCGTAGGTCATGCCGAGGTAGCCCCCGGTCTCGCCGTCCTCGATCGAGGTGAGGATCTCGTCGAGCATGACGGCGAAGTCGTAGATCACCGACGTGAGGTACTGATCCGGCGACAGGTTGGACTTGTCCGTGTACTTGGCCGTCATCAGAGTGCCGTCGGGGGCGTCGCCCACGGCCTCGAAGGCGCCGACCGCCCCGAGGTTGAGCGAGGTCAGGACGACGTCGTTGCCGTCGGCGAGCAACTGACTGGTGAACTGCCCTGCCCGCGTCGGGTCGTTGAAGTCACCGGTCCACACGGGGGTCAGCGTCGCGTCCGAGCCGACGTCGGCCAGAGCCTGCTCGACGGCATGCACCTCCGAGTAGGAGAACGGCAGCGTGACGCCGCCGAGGTAGGCGATCTGTCCGCTCTGGCTGGCGCTCGCGGCGAGCACACCCAGGGGGTAGAAGGCGAGGTGGAAGTTGCGATCGAGCACCCAGACGTTCTCCGGGACGTCGGCCGGCTCGGTGTCCTGCTCGGCGATGAACGTGACGTCCGGGGATTCCTTGGCGACGGCCACCGTGGCGTCGTAGAACTGGCTGCCGTGGGTCCACACGACGGTGTAGCCGTCGGCCACGTACTCCCGCAGCACGCGTTCGGCATCGGGCACAGCAACGCTCTCCGAGTAGGTGGTCTCCGCGCCGAAGTCCTTCTCGGCCGCCTGGAGCGCCTCGAGGCCGAGGAAGGTGTAGTCGGCGTCGGTGGTCACCCCCGAGAAGACTGCGGCGATGCGCGGCGCGTCGGCGTTCCCGCCACCACCACCGCCGGCGCCGCCACCGTCGCCCCCACCGCAGGCGGTGACGGTCAGAAGGGTCGCGGCGGCGAGCGCGCGCAGAGGAGTCCGGAATGAACGCATGAGCGGGCACATCCTTGGGTCCGACGGATGGGGCCGCACAGATTTACCTCAGCACTAAGGTGTGTTGCAGGGCACACGCCGGACCGCAACCGAATCGATATCCGACTCCGCCCGAACCGGAGCGCTCAGCCGCGACGCCAGTCGTCGCTCCGGAGGTGCGAGCCGGCCATCGGGCCCATCTGCAGCATTCCCCCGTCCACCGCCCAGGACGCGCCGGTGACGTAGCCCGCCTCCGGTGACGCGAGGAAGGCGACGACGGCCGCCACCTCGCGGGCGTTCCCGGGCCGGCCCAGCGGCACCCCGGGGCGCTCGTGCCCCCGCGCGGTGGGGTCCTCGTCCTCCTGGCCGGTCATCGCGGTGGCGATCTCGCCGGGAGCCACGGCGTTGACGGTGATGCCGTGCTCGGCCAGCTCGAGCGCGGCGACCCGGGTGAGCAGGCCCAGCCCGCCCTTGGCCGCGCAGTAGGCCGCCGCCCCGACCCGCGGCTGGTGTTCGTGGACGCTGGTGATGTTCACGATCCGGCCGCCGCGACCGGCGGCGACCATGCGCCGTGCGGCGCGCTGCAGGCACAGGAACGCGCCGTCG
>JAOPUS010000030.1 GCA_025963345.1 Blastococcus sp.
AAGGACCCCGTCCTCCCCACCCCTCGCAGGCTCAGGGTGGGACCCGGGACGGGGCCGTTCAGACGCCGATGGGGTGCCAGACCGTCTTGGTCTCCAGGAACGGCGTCATCCGGGAGAGCCCGGGGTCCGCGGTCCAGTCCGTCTCGTTGGCCTGGGGGCGCACGACGCGCTTGACCGTGCCGGCCGCCTCGCGCTCGAACTCCATGGCGCGTCCGGGGGGCGCGCCGGTCAGGTCGATGCCGTCGACGTCGGCGTGCTCGGCCAGCCACGGGCCGAGCTCCGCGGAGTCGCCGGTGAGCAGGTTGACGACACCGCCAGGGACGTCGCTGGTGGCCAGGACCTCCGCGAGGGTGACCGCGGGCAACGGGCGCTCCTTCGACGTCACCAGGACGGTGGTGTTGCCGCCGGCGAGGACCGGCGCGAGCACGCTGACCAGGCCGAGCAGGGAGGACTCCTGCGGCGCCAGCACGGCGACGACGCCGGTGGGCTCGGGCATCGAGAAGTCGAAGTACGGGCCGGCGACCGGGTTCGCGCCACCGAGGACGGCGGCGAGCTTGTCGGTCCACCCGGCGTACCAGACCCAGCGGTCGATGGCGGCGTCCACGGCGGCACGGGCCTTGGACGACGACAGACCTTCGCCGGCCGCGACCTCGTCGCAGAACTGCGCGTGCCGGCCCTCCATCACCTCGGCCACGCGGTAGAGCACCTGACCGCGGTTGTAGGCGGTCATGGTCGACCACTTCGGGAACGCGCCACGGGCCGCGACGACGGCGTCGCGGGCGTCCTTGCGGGAGGCCCAGGCGGCGTTGGCGAGGAAGTGGCCGCGTGCGTCGGTGACCTCGTAGGTGCGGCCGGACTCCGACCGCGGAAAGGCGCCGTTCACGTAGAGCTTGTAGGTCTTCCGAACGGCCAGACGGTCGCTCATGAGTGGGTCGCACCCTTCAGGTATCCGGTCAGCCCGTGGCGGCCGCCCTCGCGGCCGTACCCGGACTGCTTGTAGCCGCCGAAGGGCGATGTCGGGTCGAACTTGTTGAACGTGTTGGCCCACACGACGCCGGCGCGGAGCTGATTCGCGATCTTGAGGATCCGCGAGCCCTTCTCCGACCAGATGCCGGCCGAGAGGCCGTAGGTGGTGTTGTTGGCCTTCGCCACGGCCTCGTCCGGAGTGCGGAAGGTCAGGACCGAGAGGACCGGGCCGAAGACCTCCTCGCGGGCGATGCGGTGCGCGGGGGAGACGTCGGTGAAGACGGTCGGAGGGAACCAGTAGCCGCGCTCGGGCAGGTCGCAGACCGGCTGCCAGCGCTGGGCCCCCTCGGCCTCACCGGCAGCTACCAGCTCCCGGATGCGTTCCAGCTGCAGGTGAGAGTTGATCGCCCCGATGTCGGTGTTCTTGTCCAGCGGGTCGCCGACGCGCAGGGTGCTGATCCGGCGCTGCAGCGAGGCGATGACCTCGTCGTGCACGTTCTCCTGCACCAGCAGCCGCGACCCGGCGCAGCAGACGTGGCCCTGGTTGAAGAAGATCCCCTGCACGATCCCCTCGACCGCCTGGTCGATCGGGGCGTCGTCGAAGACGATGTTGGCCGCCTTGCCACCGAGCTCCAGGGTCAGCGACTTGCGGGTGCCGGCGACCGCGCGGGCGATCGACTTGCCCACCTCGGTCGACCCGGTGAACGCGACCTTGTCGACGTCCCCGTGCTCGACGACCGCCCGTCCGGTCTCGCCGGCGCCGGTCACGATGTTCACCACACCCGGCGGCAGGTCGGCCTGCTGGCAGATCTCGGCGAACAGCAGCGCGGTCAGGGGGGTGGTCTCGGCGGGCTTGAGGACGACGGTGTTGCCGGTCGCCAGCGCCGGCGCGACCTTCCACGCCAGCATCAGCATCGGGAAGTTCCACGGGATGACCTGACCGGCCACGCCGAGCGGGCGGGGGTTCGGACCGAGGCCCGCGAAATCCAGCTTGTCGGCCCAGCCGGCGTGGTAGAAGAAGTGCGCCGCGGCGAGGGGGATGTCGACGTCGCGGGACTCGCGGATCGGCTTGCCGTTGTCCAGCGACTCCAGGACGGCGAACTCCCGCGCGCGCTCCTGCAGCAGCCGGGCGATGCGGAACAGGTACTTGCCGCGGTCGGCCGGGCGCATCGGGCCCCACACACGGGTGAAGGCGCGGCGGGCGGCCGCGACGGCGCGGTCGACGTCGGCCTCGCTGGCGCTGGAGACCTCGGTGAGGACCTCCTCGGTCGCGGGGTTGACCGTCGTGAACGGCTCGCCGGTGCCGTCGACGAACTCGCCGTCGATGAACAGGCCGTACGACGGCGCGATGTCGACGATCGAGCGCGACTCGGGCGCCGGGGCGTACTCGAACAGGCTGCTCATGTGGGTCAGTCAACCGTCACGTAGTCGGGACCGGAGTAGTGGCCGGTACGGAGCTTCTGGCGCTGCAGCAGGAGGTCGTTGAGCAGGCTCGAGGCGCCGAAACGGAACCAGTCGGGCGAGAGCCAGTCGGGCCCGGCGGTCTCGTTGACCAGCACCAGGTGCTTCATGGCGTCCTTCGTCGTCCGGATGCCACCGGCGGGCTTGACGCCGACCTGTGTGCCGGTCTGGGCGCGGAAGTCACGGACCGCCTCGAGCATGACCAGGCAGACCGGCAGCGTCGCGGCCGGGGAGATCTTGCCGGTGGAGGTCTTGATGAAGTCACCGCCGGCGAGCATCGCCAGCCACGAGGCGCGGCGGACGTTGTCGAGAGTGACCAGTTCGCCCGTCTCGAGGATGACCTTGAGGTGGGCAGGGCCGTGGCCCCCTGGACGAGCACACGCCTCCTTGACGGCCACGATCTCGTCGTAGACGTCGAGGTAGCGGCCGGCGAGGAAGGCGCCCCGGTCGATGACCATGTCGATCTCGTCGGCGCCGTTGGCGACGGCGTCACGGACGTCGGCGAGCTTCACCTCGCGGCCGGCCCGCCCGCTGGGGAACGCCGTCGCGACGGCGGCGACGTGGATGCCGCTGTCGCCGAGGGCCTGCCGGGCGACACCGGCAAGGTCGCCGTAGACGCAGACCGCCGCAACGTGCGGGGTGGTCGGGTCGCCCGGGTCGGGGCGGCGGGCCTTCGCGGCCAAGGAGCGGACCTTGCCGGGCGTATCCGAGCCCTCGAGCGTGGTCAGGTCGACCATCGAGATCGCGGTGTCGATCGCCCAGGCCTTCGCCGTCGTCTTGATCGACCGCGTGCCGAGCATCGCGACACGTGACTCGGCACCCACCTGGTCGACGCCGGGAAGGCCGTGCAGGAAGGCCCGGAACGCCGAGCCGGAGCGCGTCACGTCGGTGAACGGAGGCGCGGGTGCGGCGAGCAGCCGGGCGCCGTCCGACAGCGCGTCGGGATCGAGCACGTGGGTCATGCGCCCATTGTCTCCTGCTGGACGCGGCAGCCGGAAACAGCTCACCCCGGGCGGGTGGCTCGGCTGTGGCGGGCTCCGACGACACCGCGATCCTGGTCGGACCACCCGCCGGCCGCCCCCGTGATCCGGGCGAGCGTGTCCGCGCGTATCGGCGGGCCGCTACGGTGCAGCCCGTGCAGCTGACCGTCGTGGACCACCCGCTCGCCCGTGCCCGCCTCTCCCGCATGCGGGACGAGCGGACCGACAACGCAGCCTTCCGCGCCGCGCTTCGGGAGCTCACCCAGATGCTCGTCTACGAGGCCACGCGCGACCTCGCCGTCGCCGAGGAGCCCATCCAGACGCCGGTGACCGCGACCACGGGCTACCGCCTGGCCGCCCCCCCGCTGATCGTCCCGGTCCTCCGCGCCGGACTCGGCATGGCCGACACCGCGCACGGGATGCTGCCGGAATCGCAGATGGGCTTCGTCGGCCTGGCACGCAACGAGGTGACCTTCCAGCCGGAGGCCTACATGGCGTCGCTGCCGGAGTCGCTGGTCGACCGCGAGGTCTTCGTGCTGGACCCCATGCTGGCCACCGGCGGCTCGCTGGTGCACTGCTGCGGGCTGCTCACTGCCCGCGGGGCCACCTCGATCACCGTCCTCTGCGCCCTGGCGGCGCCGGAGGGCATCGAGCGACTCGAGCAGAGCGGACTGCCGCTGCGGGTCTTCACCGCCAGCGTGGACGAGGGGCTCAACGACATGGCCTACATCGTCCCCGGGCTCGGAGACGCGGGCGACCGTCAGTTCGGCGCGGTCTGACCATGCGCTTCGGCGTCCTCGGCACCGGCTTCTGGGCGAAGGAGGTGCATGCCGCGGCACTCGCCGCGCATCCCACCGCCGAGCTGGTCGGCATCTGGGGGCGGGACGTCGCGAAGGCCAAGGCGCTCGGCGCGGAGTTCGACGTCGCCGGATTCGCCGATGTCGACGAGCTGCTGTCCCAGGTGGACGCCGTGACGATCGCCCTGCCGCCGGACGTGCAGGCTCCACTCGCCGAACGGGCCGCGGCGGCCGGCAGGCATCTGCTGCTGGAGAAGCCGATCGCTCTCGACGTCGCGGGCGCCGACCGGGTGGTCGACGCGGTGCGCGACGCCGGGGTCGCCTCGGTCGTGTTCTTCACCTTCCGGTTCCAGGCGGCGACGTCGACCTGGCTGACGCAGGCCGCGCGGACGCGGCTGGCCGGCGGCGCCGGTTCGTGGCTCTCGTCGCTGGCCGGGTCGCCGTTCGCGGCCTCGCCGTGGCGGCAGGAGCGCGGCGCGCTGTGGGACATCGGGCCGCACGCGCTGTCGGTGCTCGTGCCCGCGCTGGGCCCGGTGACAGCGGTGCAGGCCGGCGCGGGGCTGCGCGACACCGTGCACCTGGTCCTGACCCACGAGTCTGGGGCGGCCTCGACGGTGACGCTGTCGCACACGGTGGCGCCGCTCTCCACGGGGATGGAGTTCTTCGTCCACGGGGACGCCGGCCGGCTGGTGCTGCTACCCGAGACCGGCAGCGCGGAGGGTGCGTTCAGCGTGGCCGTGGACGAGTTGACCGTCGCGGCGCTGACCGGCGGCGCGCATCCCTGCGACGTGGCCTTCGGGCGGGACGTCGTGGCGGTCCTGGCTACGGCCGCGCGAGCGTTGGACTCCGGCTGCCGGGAGCTCGTCGGGCGCTGAGGCACCTGCGGGGGTGATTCGCACGCTCCTGCAGTCCTGCCGGGTCCTTCAGCGCGCGACGACCGGATTCCTCACCAGGCTGGACAGCAGCATCGTGGTGTCGGTCTGCTGGACATAGGGCAGGCCGCGGAGCCTGCTGATGACCCGTTCCAGGTGGACGACGTCTTCTGCGACGACGCGCAGCATGGCATCGGCGGCGCCGGAGACGGTGAACGCCTCGACGATCTCGGGCAGCGCGGCCAGATCATCGCGCATGCGGGGGAAAGGCACCGTGCCGTTGGTGAACAGCTGGACCATCGCGTGGGTGTTCCAGCCCAGGACCTGCGGATCGACCACCGCGATGAAGCCGCGGATGACCTGGTCGCGGACGAGGCGGTCCACGCGACGCTTGGTCGCCGAGACCGACAGGCCGACGGCAGGAGCGAGCTCGGTGTACGGCGCGCGCCCGTCCCGCAGGAGCAGCTCGACGATGCGATGGTCCACGGGGTCCATGCGCCGACTGTAAGTCATTGCGTAGTGCTGCGAAAAGCGCAAGAAAGCTGCGCCAAAACGCCGGGATCAGCAATAGACAGTCCACGAGCGCCGTCCCTACGCTCGCCCCGACACCCTGCTCGACCGGCGCCGGAGATCTTTGTGCTTGATGTTTCTCGAACCGAAGCGCGTGCGCTGGAGGCGGTCGACCACGATTCGGTCGCCGCCTTGCTGATCGAGCTGCTGGCCATCCCGAGCGTCACTGGCTCCGATGCGGAGTCCGACATCCAGCACGTGATCGGCAAGCAGTTGCACGCGTGGGGTCTCGACGTCGACCTGTGGCCCCTGGACCTCGGTGCGCTGAGCGACTCGCCCGGCTTCCCTGGCGTCGAGGCCGTCCGGCAGGAGGCATGGGGCCTGGTCGGCACCGACTGGGGGAGTACTCCGGAACCCGTGCTGATCCTGCAAGGCCACGTCGACGTCGTGCCTCCCGGTGACATGGCGAAGTGGAGCTCGGATCCGTTCGAGCCGACGCTGATCGAAAATCGGATCCATGCGCGGGGCGCGTGCGACATGAAGGCCGGGGTGGTCGCGAATCTGGCCGCTCTCAGGGCCATCAAGCGCTCCGGAATCGTGCTCCGCGACAGCTTCGCCGTCCACTTCGTGATCGGAGAGGAGGACGGCGGTCTCGGCGCCTTCGGCACCCTTCAGCGGGGCCACACCGGCCGGGCCTGCGTCATCACCGAGCCCACCAGCGGCACGCTCATCACGGGGGCGGCCGGCGCCCTGACATTCACCATCGAGGTGCCCGGAGTCGCCACCCACGCCAGTACGCCGTACGCCGGCGTGAGCGCCATCGACGCCTACGTGCCGATCCACCGTGCCCTGCATGATCTCCAGACCCAGCGGAACCGGACGGTCGAGCCACTGATGCGGGAGTATCCGATTGCCTATCCCATCGGTGTCGGCAGAGTCCAGGCGGGGGACTGGTCGAGCAGCGTCCCCGATCTACTCGTCGCCGAAGGGCGCATGGGTCTGCGCATCGACGAGGACCCGGCAGCGGCCCGGCTGGAGTTCGAGCAGGTCATCGTTGCGGTCAGCGAGCGGGATCCCTTCCTGCGCGACCACCCACCTGTCGTCACGTGGTCCGGCGGACAGTTCGACGGCGGGCAGTTACCGGCGGGCCATGGGTTCCGCGACCTGGTCGCGACGGCGGCCGCCGATGTCACCGGCGGGCGGCGTCCCCGCGAGCGGGGGGCGCCGTACGGCAGCGACCTGCGCCTGTACCAGGGCGCCGGCATCCCCACCCTGCACTACGGGCCCGGCGACGTCCGGCTCGCGCACGGGCCGAACGAAGCCGTGGACGTCGACGAGGTCGTCCGGGTGACGCAGGCACTGGTGCTCAGCGTCGTCCGCGCCTGTGGTGCCGTCGCCTGACAGCTCCTGGGATCGACGGCGGAAGGCCGCCGTTACAGCCCGAGCGCGGCCGACATCTCGGCGCGGAGCTGGTCGAGCTCGTCCTCGCCCCGGCCTCGGGCCGCTATCAGGCCGGCGTCCTCGTGAACCGGGACGACGGTCTCGAGGTAGGCCTTGAGCTTGGGCTCGGTGCCGCTGGTCCGCACGAT
>JAOPUS010000045.1 GCA_025963345.1 Blastococcus sp.
CGAACGCCGACACCGCGATGACCATCGCGTTGCGGGTGCCGATCTTGCAGAACTGCTGCGGGCCGCCCGCGGACGGGATCAGCACGGCGGCGATCAGCTCGTCGGCGGCGAGCGCGTTGCGCTTCACCCCGATGTAGAACTCCGCGACCGGGATCAGCCGGGCGCCCCGGGCGGCCGACTCGACCTCGACCACGGCCTCTGCGGCCAGCAGCGGCGGGTGCGCGTCCCCGGCCGGCGACGCCGAGCCCAGGTTGCCGCCCACAGTGCCGCGGATGCGGATCTGCGGGGAACCCACGGTGCGGGAGGCCATCGCCAGGCCCGGCAGGTGGACGCCGAGGTCGTCGATGATGCGGGTGTACGGCACGCCCGCTCCGAGCCGGACCGATCCGGCCTCGGTCCCCCACTCCCGCAGCTCCGCAACCCGGCCGAGGTCGAGCAGCGCACCCGGGCGGCGCCGGTCGAAGTTGATGTCGACCATGACGTCGGTGCCCCCGGCGATGGGGACGGCGTCGGGGCGCTCGGCCCGCAGGTCGAGGGCCTCCCGCCACGACGTCGGTTGCAGGAAGTCCATCAACGCTCCTCGCTGTCAACCACGGATTTCTTGCAGGAAACAGCCCCGCGGAGGCTGTGGCAAGGGCACCGCGGGGGCTGTGACCGGACCGATGATCAACTGCCCGTGTGACGCCCAGGTTTCCGTCCCAAGGCCCTCGGCACGTCGATGAGCGCCGCGGCCGCGGGACGTGCGGTCAGGACCGGAACCGTGCGGCACCGTCCGCGCGGGTACCGGGACGACGGGCGGACAGCGGGGTCGCGATGTCCTCCAACGGCCTGCCCTCGGCCGGGACACCGAGGACGGCCGTGACCACACCGCCGACGATCATGATCCCGGCGCCGATCAGGTAACCGACGGTCAGCCGGCCGGGGTCGGAGCCGTCGCCGATGAGCCATCCGTAGAAGGTCGGGCCGAGGAGGCCGAAGCTCTGCGCGATCGCGAAGAACACCGCGATCGCCTTGGCCCGCACCTCCAGCGGGAAGATCTCGCTGACCGTGAGGTAGGCCGAGCTGGCACCCGCCGAGGCGAAGAAGAAGATCACGCACCAGGCGACGGTCTGCGTCGCCGCGTTCAGGAGTTGGGCGTTGAACAGGAGCGCCGTGATGGCCAGCAGCACTCCGGAGAGGATGTAGGTGCCGGCGATCATCGGCTTGCGGCCGACCGTGTCGAACAGGGGCCCCAGCAGCAGCGGCCCGGCCAGGTTGCCCACCGCGAACGCGATCAGGTACAGCGGGGTGTTGTTGGCCGGGACGTCGTAGAACGTGCCGAGCACCAGCGTGTAGGTGAAGAAGATCGCGTTGTAGAGGAACGACTGCGTGATCATCAGCGTCGCGCCGTAGACGGCCCGTCGCGGGTACTCCTTGAACAGCACCCGGGCCAGCGCGAGGTAGCCGATGTCCTCGGCCGGCTTGATCTCGATCGCCTTGCTCTCGTCCACCGGGGGCAGCGGCTTGCCGACCTCTTGGACCTCGTGCTCGATGTAGGCGATGGTCTCCTCGGCCTCCCGCTCCCGGCCGTGCATGATCAGCCAACGAGGGCTCTCCGGCAGGTGCCGCCGGACGATCAGGATCACCACGCCGAGCACCGGGCCGATGAGGAAGGCGATCCGCCAGCCGACGCTGGGCTCGAACACGTTGAGGAAGATGAAGGTCCCGAGGGTGCCGAGGATGGCGCCGGCCCAGTAGGTGCCGTTGACGGCGATGTCGACGCGGCCGCGGTAGCGGGCGGGGATCAGCTCGTCGATGGCGGAGTTGATCGCCGCGTACTCGCCGCCGATTCCCGTTCCGGCGATGAACCGGGTGACGTAGAGGAAAGCGACCCAGCCGGTCCCGTTGCCCAGCGTCAGGGCGGTCAGCCCGCTACCGCCCAGGTAGACGGCGAGGGTCACCATGAACAGGTTGCGCCGACCGAGCTTGTCCGACAGGTGCCCGAAGACCAGCGCGCCGACGACCTCACCCAGCAGGTAGACCGAGGCGATCAGGCCTACCTGCGTGGAGCTCAGCGCGAGAGTGTTCGGCTGGGTCAGCTTGTCCACCACCGCGCTGGCCACGGTGATCTCGAGACCGTCGAGGACCCATGCCGTCCCCAGCGCCAGGACCATCCGGGTGTGGAAGCGCGACCAGGGCAACCGGTCGAGGCGGGTCGGGATCAGGCTTCGGATGGTCCCGCGCGCCTGTGCCTCGGGAGCGGTGGTCATGACGGGCCTCCGGATCGAAGGATCGAGCCCGCGCGTACCCGGCCGGAACTGGTCGAGTCGTGGAACCAATGCGCGTCCTACGCACGCACGGGGGACATCACACCAGCCGGCGCATCGAACGCCTACGCCGTGGGCATGCTGACAATCATGCGTCTGCCCGAGCCCCGGGGCCCCCTCAGCGAAGCCCTCTTTCGCGACCTGGCCACCCGCACCACGCTGCCCGCGACGACCATCGAGCGCGCCGACCACGTGACCGCGGGAGGGGCGTGCGCGCTGACGGACGAGGACCTGCAGATCAGCCTGGCGGTCTGCTACGAGCTGCACTACCGCGGCTTCGAGGGCGTCTCCGAGGACTGGGAGTGGGATCCGGCGCTGATCCGGCTGCGCGGCGGTCTCGAGCGTCGGCACCTCGCCGCGCTGCGGGAGTTGACAGGTCCGCTCACGACGACCGGGGAGTCGGTCGACCGTCGGCTGGCCGCGCTCATCGCCGCCGACGACGGACCGTCGCTGTCGTCGTTCATGGCCAAGCAGGGCACGCTCGAGCAGTGGCGCGAGTACCTGACGCTGCGGTCGGTCTACCACCTCAAGGAGGGCGACCCCCACACCTTCGCGATCCCGCGGCTCTCCGGCCGGGCGAAGGCGGCGATGGTCGAGATCCAGGCCGACGAGTACGGCGGCGGCGCTCCGGAACGGATGCACAGCGAGCTGTTCGCCGGGCTGATGCGCGACCTCGACCTGGACGCGACCTACGGCGCCCTCTGGAACGAGGCTCCCGCCCCGGCCTTCGCCTCGGTCAACACGATGTCGCTGTTCGGGCTGCACCGCCGCTGGCGGGGGGCCGCGCTCGGCCACCTGGCGGCCGTCGAGATGACGTCGTCCGAGCCGAGCCGCCGCTACTCTGCGGGCCTGCGCCGGCTGGGCTTCGGCGACCGGGTGACCGTCTTCTACGACGAGCACGTGGAGGCCGACGCCGTCCACGAGCAGATCGCCTCGGTCGACATGTGCGGCTCACTCGTCGCGCAGGAGCCGGACCTGCTGCCCGACGTCCTCTTCGGCGCCGCCTGCTCACTCGCCATGGACGGCGTCGCGGCCGGACATCTGCTGGGCGCCTGGGCAGCCGGCCGCTCGGCGCTCCGCGGGGAGCGCACCCTCGCCGCCTGACCGCCCCAGGTCCGCTACCGGTGAATATCGGAACAAATTCGCTCCTTCCGACTGGACTCGCGGCGCACGCCCGCCGCAGCGCGCTCGCGACCGCACAGCTGCGGGAGAACCTCGACGACCGGAACGCGGTCACGACGGTCGTCAGCAAGGTCGGCGAGGCGACCGACGAGGCCACCGCTCTGCGCATCGCGCGGGAGACGGTGCGGACGGCGTTCGGCTGGGCCTACGGCTCGTTCTGGGCGCTGGACGAGGCCCAGAACGTGCTGCGGTTCGACGTGGAGTCGGGCTCGGCCGGCCAGGAGTTCCGCGAGGTCTCGGCGACGGCGCCCTCGGCCACGCGGCCCGCGTCGTCTCGTCGATGACCACCGCGGTGGAGGCACTGGGCACCGCGTCGGCAGCCGTCGGGGACGTCATCCGATCATCGGGGCGATCGCCGACCAGACCAACCTGCTGGCGCTCAACGCGACGACCGAGGCAGCTCGCGCCGGCGAGCTCGGCCGCGGGTTCGCCGTCGTGGCCAGCGAGGTGAAGGACCTCGCCCGGGAGACCGCGGCCGCCACGCAGCGGGTGGCCGACCAGGTGGCGGGCATCCAGCACAGCAGCCGGTCGGTCGCGGCCGGGATCCACGCCACCAGCGAAGTCATCGGGGAACTGGATGCCGTCCAGGCGCGCATCGGCCAGGTACTGGAGGAGCAGGTCGAGATGGCGAAGGCGTTCGACGCCGGTCGCTGACCGGACCGCTCAGGCCTGGTCGTCCCCCGGCCGCCCCCGCGCCTCGCGCAGGATCTGTGCCGCGGGACGCGGCCGGCTCGGCGCGCTGGGCGCGGAGAAGCCCGAGCGCTTGTGGGTGCCGTCGCAGAAGGGCTTGATGCCGGACTTGCCGCAGCGGCACAGCGCGATGGTGTCCCGGCCCGGATCGATGTCGGCGCCGTCCTGGTCGACGAGCCGGAAGTCCCCGCGGACGATCAGCGGCCCGTCGCGGTAGGGCGTGATCGTGGCGCCGGTTCCCTGCGCCGGGGCCTCGTCGGCGTCCTCGGGCAGGTCCGGTTCGGCGGACAGTGAGCGGGACACGTCCCCACACTGCCCCGACCACCGCCGCCGCACACCCGAGGTGGCCGGGACCACCCGTCCGGGGCACCGGCCGCGGTGGGTCAGCGCCATGCCTCGCGCTCAGCGCCCGACGTCCGGACCTCCGCATCCTCGTTCGCCGTCGCCGTCGCGGGCGCCGGGACCCGCACCGGTTGCTCCTCCGGGGGCAACTGGGCCCCGGTCTGGTCGACGGCCACCCCAGCCGTCGTGGCCTCGGCCTCCCGGACCGCTTCCTCGGTGACCAGCGGCGTGCTGAGCGAGCGGACGACAGCGACGGCCAACACGGCCCCGACGAGCGGCGCGAGCAGGAACAGCCACACGTGCGCGAGCGGATCGCCGCCGTTGAACAGCGCGGGCCCGAGCGAGCGGGCCGGGTTGACCGACGTGCCGTCGAGCGGGATCCCGACCAGGTGGACGGCGGTGAGCGTCAGGCCGATCGCCAGACCGGCGAATCCCGGCGTCGCCGACCGCCCGGTCACCAGAAGGATCACGGCGACGAGGACGAAGGTGAGCAGGACCTCGAGGACGAAGGCGCCACCCGCGCTGATGTTCGCCCCCCAGTCGTTGGAGCCGAGAGTGCCCGTCCGGTCGGTCACGTCGCCGAACCCGCTGGTCATCAGCGCGAGGACGGCGGCCCCGGCGATGCCACCGGCCAGCTGCGCCACCCAGTAGAAGGCGGCATCGGTCGCGGTCATGCCGCGGGCGAGCAGCACGCCCAGCGTGACGGCCGGGTTGATGTGGCACCCCGAGATCGGACCGATGGCGTACGCGAGCGCGAGCAGGACCAGGCCGAAGGCGAAGGCCACACCGAGGGGTCCGATCGCGTCGATCCCGCCGACCGCCGAGCCCACGGCGAGGAAGACCAGCAGCGCCGTTCCGACGAACTCGGCGACGACGGAGCGGGCGAGTGTGGGAGACACGAGGCACCTCCGTCGGCCCGCTGCTGCCAGGCGTCACCCGGCTGTGACCTCGGTGCGGGCCGGAACAAGACTGACGTGTCCCGTCGAGGGGTCGCCAGGGACTTTCGGCCGGGTCAGCCGGTCGCGGGTTGGCCGTAGAAGACGTCCTCGACGACCGAGCGGGCGTGCCGGGAGGTCCGCCGGTAGTCGTCGAGGAACTGGCCCGGGTCCATGTCCGGTGCGTAGCCGCAGGCACGGGCGACGCCGGCCAGCTCCAGGCCAGGCCGTGGCAGCTGGTCACTCGGCCGGCCCCGCACCAGGAAGATCGCGTTGCGGGCGCGGGTGGCCAGCTCCCACGCCGACCGGAGGGCCTCGAGCTGCTCGGCGTCGAGCAGCCCGGCCTCCCCGAGCGCGGCCAGCCCCTCCACGGTCGAGGGCACCTGCAACTCGGGGGTTCCTGCGGCGTGCTGAAGCTGCAGCAGCTGGACGGTCCATTCCACGTCGGCCAGACCGCCGCGGCCGAGCTTGGTGTGGGTGGCCGGGTCGGCGCCGCGCGGCAGCCGCTCGCGCTCCACCCGCGCCTTGATCCGGCGGATCTCGGCGACCTGCTCAGTGGTCAGCCCGTCGACCGGGTAGCGGATCGGGTCGATGAGGGCCACGAACTCCTCGCCGAGCTCCTCGTTCCCGGCCACCGGCACCGCGCGGAGCAAGGCCTGCACCTCCCAGACGGAGACCCAGCGCTCGTAGTACTCGCGGAACGCCGAGAGGCTGCGCACCAGCGCACCCTGCCGGCCCTCCGGGCGCAGGTCGGCGTCGACCTCGAAGGCCGGGTCGGGGGCCGGCTCGCCGAGCAGGCGGCGGAGGGTGTGCGCGACGGCGTTGGCCGCGGCGGTCGCCTTCCCCTCATCCGCGCCGTCCCGGGCGCGGTGGACGAAGAGGACGTCGGCATCGGAGCCGAAACCCATCTCGCCGCCGCCCAGCCGCCCCATCCCGATGACGGCGAGATCCATCGGCACGTCGGCGGCGTCGATGCCCGTCTCGAGCGCGTACGCCCGGATCGCCACGTCCAGCCCGGCCTGGAGCGTGGCCACGGCGATGTCGGTGAGCGCCGCCCCCAGCCGGACGACGTCCAGGCGGCCGAGCAGGTCCGCCGACGCCACCCGCAGCAGCTCCTGCCGGCGCAGCCCGCGCAGCACCCGGATGCCCTCCTGCGGGTCCGGGGCCCGCGCGGCGGCCTGCCGCCACGCCCCGGCCAGGGCCCCCGCCGTCCGCGGCTCGAGCTGGTCGTCGTCGGCGAGCAGCCGCAGCGCCTCGGGCGTGCGGGTCAGCAGCGAGGCGATGTACTGGCTGGACCCCAGCAGCTGTGCGAGCCGCTCGGCCACCTGACCCTCGTCCCGCAACAGCCGCAGATACCACTGGTTGCCGCCGAGCGCCTCGCTGACCTGTCGGTAGGCCAGCAGCCCCGCGTCAGGGTTGGGGCAGGACGCAAAGGTCTGGAGCAGCACCGGCAGCAGGTACTTCTGCATCGAAGCCGAGCGGGACACCCCGCCGGTGAGCGCAGCGAGATGGCGCAACGCCGCCTCGGGGTCGGCGAACCCGAGCGCGCGCAGCCAGTCCCCCGCCGCCTTCGACCCCAGCTGCAGTTGCTCGCCGGGCACACGGGCGACCGCGGACAGCAGCGGCCGGTAGAACAGCTTCTCGTGCAGCCGGCGTACCTCGCGGGTGTGCAGCGCCAGCTCGGCCTGCAGCACGTCGGTCGCCTGGCCGCGGTGGTCGGGCTTGTAGCCCAGGGACCGCGCCAGCCAGCGCAGCTGCTGGTCGTCGGTCGGCAGCAGGTGGGTACGGCGCAGCCGGAGCAGCTGCAGCCGGTGCTCGACGGTGCGCAGGAACCGGTAGGAGGCGATCAGCGTGGCGGCGTCCTCCCGCCCGACGTACCCCCCGGCCGACAGCGCCATCAGGGCGGGCAGCGTGCCGCCCACGCGCAGAGACGGGTCGACCCGGCCGTGCACCATCTGCAGCAGCTGGACGGCGAACTCGACGTCGCGCAGGCCGCCCCGGCCGAGCTTGAGCTCCCGCTCGGCCTTCTCGGGCGGGATGTTGGCCTCCACCCGGCGGCGCATCGCCTGCACCTCGGCGACGAATCCCGGACGATCGCCGGCCTTCCAGACCAGCGGCCAGAGCGCGTCGACGTAGCCGCGGCCCAAGTCGGGATCGCCGGCCACCGGCCGCATCTTCAGCAGCGCCTGGAACTCCCAGGTGCTGGCCCACTGCTCGTAGTAGGCCTGGTGCCCGGCGAGGGTGCGCACGAGGGCACCGGCCTTGCCCTCCGGGCGCAGCGCGGCGTCGACCTCCCACGCGGCCTCGTGGCAGATCCGCATGAGCGACGCCGCGACGCGGGTCGCGCTGGTCAGCGCCGCGCTCTCGGAATCGCGGGGGTCCACCGGCTCGGCGACGAAGACGACGTCGACGTCACTGACGTAGTTGAGCTCCCGGCCACCGGTCTTGCCCAGGGCGATGACCGCGAGCCGGCAGGGCGCGGCCGACGCCGGCTGCTCGGCGACGGCGAGTGCCATCCCGGCCGTGAGCACGGCGGCTGCGATGTCGGCGAGCTCGGACGCGGCCTCCTCCGCAGGCAGCCCGTCGCCCAGGTCGCGGCCGGCGAGGGAGAGGATCGCCCGGCGGTAGGCCAGCCGGAGCGCGGCGATCCGCTTCGGGGAGGCATCGGGCGCGCCCTTGCCCAGCCGCACCCCCCACGGCGGATCGTCGGGGTCGGCGCCGACGGCGGCCAGCATCTGCCGCTGCAGTTCGCTCGCCGACGGGCCGGTCGAGCCGCGGCCGTTCCCCTCGACCCAGTCCTCGAGCACGGTCCAGTCGCCCGGGTGGGCGGCGAGGTGGTCGGCCAACCCGGAGCTGGCGCCCAGCACCGCCAGCAGGCGGCTGCGCAGCAGGCCCGAGCCGCGCAGGTGGGCCAGCAGGGCCGCGGCCTCCGCGCCGGAGTGGTCCTTGCGGTCGAGGGCCTCGACCAGCCGGTGCAGCGAGCGCAACGCCAGGTCGGGGTCACCGGACCGCGCGAGCGCGGCCACGACCGGACCGGCCTCGGGATCGGCGGGCTCGTTGCGCTCGAGGTCCCACAGCCCGAGCGCGGGATCGGACAGCAGCGCCGCGGCCCGCTCGCCGTCCTCGAACCCGAACCGGACCAGCCGCACGATCGCCCGGCGCGGGATCTCCGCCTCTGTGCTGCTCATGCCCTCAGGCAGCCTGGCGGGCGCGGGCGGTGACCAGGTCGGCGAACCGGGTCGCGAACGCGGCCCAGACCTCTTCGACGTCCGGGTGGGCGGCGGTCGCGCGGGCGCAGATGGTCTCCAGGTCGTGCGGGGTCGCCGCGACCCCGACCGGATCGGACTCGGCCCACGCCCGCACCATCTCCGGCGTCGTCTCGATGTGGAACTGCAGGCCGTAGACGTGCCGGCCGACGCGGTAGGCCTGGTGCGGGTAGTGCGGGTTGCTCGCCAGAAGCGCGGCTCCCGTGGGCAGCTCGGAGATCTCGTCGTGGTGCCACTGGATGACGTCGGGCGAGAGCGGCACCGGGCCGAACACCGGGTCGGCGTCGGCGGCGTCCCGCTTGGCGACGAGGGTGGCGCCGACCTCCGGGCCGTCGATGCCCACCCGGGTGCTCCCGCCGCCGACCTGCGCCAGGATCTGCGCGCCGAGGCAGATCGCCAGCGTCGGGAGGTCGGCGCTCAGCGCCTGGCCCAGGAGCGCGCGGACGCCCACCAGCTCCGGGCTGGTCTCCGGCGAGTCCATCGACGACTGCGGACCACCCAGGACGACCAGCCCGTCGTAGCCGTCGAGGGTCTCCGGCAGGTCGTCGCCCGCGCGGATGTGCCGCTCGTGGAGTTCCAGACCGGCCGACCGCAGCCAGTCGCCGAGGCGGGCAGGCGGATCGGTCTCACTGGGGACGACGACGAGCAGACGGGCCACGTCGCCAGGTTAGTCAACCAGCCCCGTCAGG
>JAOPUS010000097.1 GCA_025963345.1 Blastococcus sp.
GGTGGACCGGCAAGCCGGTGGGCTGCTCGATCGGAAGAGCCGGTCGACCCCGCTGACGAGCCGCGCCCCGACCCCGGCGTCGATGGTCAGCGGAGGGGGATGGTGAGGGGCGGTCAGCCGCTCAGGCTCTGCGTCGGCGCCAGGTCGCCGTCATAGCGCGTCCGCGCCTGCTGGATGTCCGCCGTGTGCACCTGACTCCACTCCACGAGACCGACGATCGTCTCGTGGAGGGAGACGCCCAACTGGGTCAGTGAGTACTCCACGCGCGGGGGGACCTCCGCATAGACACGGCGGCTCACCAGGCCGTCGCGTTCAAGGTTGCGCAGCGTCACGGTCAGCATGCGCTGACTGATCCCGTCGATGTCGCGGCGCAGTTGGCTGAATCGATGCGTGCCGCCTCCCAGCATCGCGATCGTCAGCGCCGACCATTTGTCCCCGACCCGGCCGAGGACGTCACGCACCGTGCAGCACGTGACATCGGGCTCTTCGACGCTCACGGGCACCTCCAGGTCACCAGGGCACAAATAAGTGCCGTCTTGTCCGTCACCCTCGGAGCTCTGAGGCTAGAGCTGGTTCCCATCGGTGCGCCAGTACTGATCAGTAACCGAGTCTCGAGGAGTTCCTATGACCGACGCCGTTCTGCAGCCGGCCGACCGTGTACCCGACGGTCCCACGCCAGATCCGGCTTTCGCCCGGCCCGCGGAGGCCGCGACCTTGCACCGGGTGGCGGACGCCCTCCGCGCCCGTGGCATCGAGGCGGACGTCGTTCCGGACGGCGAGGCCGCGCGTACCCGCGTGCACGAGCTCATCCCGGACGGTGCGCACGTCTACAACGCCACCTCCCGGACGCTGGAGACCATCGGGCTCGCGCGGGACATCGTGGAGCAGGACCGCTACGACGCCGCCCGTGCGTTCCTGGACACGCTCGACCCCGCCACGCAGATGGACGACTACCGGCGGGGCGCCGCCAGCCCCCAGGTGGTGGTCGGCAGCGTCCATGCCGTCACCGAGGACGGTCAGCTGGTGATCGCGTCCGCATCGGGCAGTCAGCTCGCCGCCTACGCCTTCGGTGCGAGCAGGGTGATCTGGGTCGTCGGAGCGCAGAAGATCGTGCCGGACCTGGACACGGCCTTCCAGCGCATCAGGCGCTACAGCTACCCCCTGGAGGACGTCCGGGCCCGCGCCGCGTACGGCATGCCGAGCGCGATCAACAAGCAGCTGATCATCAGCGGGGACATGCCCGGCCGCGCGCACGTCGTCCTGGTGGAGGAGGTCCTCGGCTTCTGAGGACTACCGCCCGCCGTTGCGTCGCCGTCACGCGGCCCGGAAGCCAACTGCGCCGGCCCCGGCTGACTGCTCCGGGGGCCGCGTCCTCAGGGGAGTCTCACCCCGAGATGCCAGACGTCAGTCCTGGACGTCGTTCGGCCCCTCCGGCTGGTCGGCCGAGTCGGCCGGTCGCTGCGCGAGGACCGCAGCGTTGCCGGCGTCGATCTTGACCTCCGTGACGCTCCCGTCGGCGCTCTTGATGTCGACGCTGTAGACGACGAAGCCGTCCTCGTTGCCCAGGTCGGTCGCGCTGACCGTGCCGGGGACAGCGGCCACCGCGGCCTGCTCCGCCTGCTGAGGCGTGACAGTGGCCAGCTCCTCCAGAGCGGCCTTCTCCTGGACATCAGTGGCGGCCGTCTCGGTTCCGCCGGCCTGCTCCTTCTCTGCCGGGGCCGCCACACTGCCGGTGAAGGATGCGTCCTGAACACTGCCCGCGCCGCCGTCAGGACCGTCGGCGGTCTCACCGTCGGTCCGCGCCTGATCGGCCGTCGTGCTGTTCGCAGCAGTGGTCGTGCTGTTCGACGACGCCGCTGCGATCGAGGCCCCGCCGCCGACCAGCACGGCTGCCAGGACACCTGCCGCGGCCAGCTTGTGCTTTCCCAGCTTCCTGTTCACGGTCTTCCCTCCTTCGGTCGGGCGCCGGACCGGCTCCCGCATGCAATCCACCGTGCGCCGCGGCCACTGTGAGGACACTGAAGCGGGACCACCCCGGGAGCGGGCACCCTTTCGCGAGCCCCGGCGTGCGCAGGTACACGTCAGTCGAGGGACCGTTGCCGCCGGTGTCGGCGCACGAGAGCAACCACGAGCAGTGCCAGCACGACCGCGCTCACGACGACGGCAGTGGTACCGCCGAGCGCCCGCGCGGCCGCCGCATAGGAATTCCCGGCGAAGAACCCGAGCAGGACGACCCCGACGCCCCACACCACACCGCCCGCCGCGTTGTACGCGAGGAATCGCCGGTAGGGCATGCCGCTGACGCCGGCCAGGGCCGGCATCACGGCCCGCAGGAACGCGGTGAACCGGGCGAGGAAGACCGCCCAGCCGCCGCGTTCGCGCAACGTGCTGCGGGCCCGCTCGAGTCGGCCGGCGTGGCGCCGCAGCGTCCGGGTAGCGAGGATCCGCGCGCCGAGGCGGCGACCGACCTCGTAGCCGACGCTGTCGCCGGCCACGGCGGCGACCACGACCGCGACGAGCAGCGCGGGGAGCGAGATCCGACCGGTGGCGGCGAGCACCCCACCGAGCAGGGCCGCCGTCTCCCCGGGCAGCACGAAGCCGACGAAGAGCGACGCCTCGGCGAAGACGACGATGGCGATGATCAGGTAGGCCCAGGGGGCAGGAACGGCGAGCACCCAGTCGGTCAGCGTCGTCATGGTTCTCTCCTGTACCGGTCCAGCCGGGGTGTTCCCCTCGGTCGCGGCCGGACCGGCCGGCGATCAGGCGCCGGGTAGCAGCAGCGCCGGCGCGCTCAGCGCGAGCAGCACCACCGGAATGGACACGTCGAGGCTGCCCGACCCCGGTCGAAGCGGCGGGATCACCCGCCGTACCGGCGTCAGGATCGGCTCGGTGAGACGGGCCAGGCCCGTGTCCACGCGGACGCCCCCACGTGTACCCGCAGCGGCCGGTACGAGACCCAACTGCTGACGATCCGCGCGAGCAGCACCAGTTGGACGACGGTGATCGCGGCGGCAGCGAGGCCGGGGAGGGTGGACATGGCGCACCTCCGGTCCGGGCCGGTCGGCCCGTCGGGGTCAGCGTCGGGACACTCCGCTGAGCAGATGCTGAGCGGCCGGCCCCACGCACGCGGCTCTCAGCAAGGTCTCAGCGGGTCACGGCCAGCCTTGGCCGACGGCTCGTCCGACGGGCCGGATCGGAGACCCTCATGCACACCAGCCTGCTGAGCGCCGATGTGTTCCCGGAGCTCGTCTCGCTCCCGCCGCCCGTCCTCGACGTCGTCGTCCCCGTGCACAACGAGCAGGCTGGGCTGGAGGCGTCCCTGCGTCGACTGCACGCCCACCTGACGTCGTTGCCCTATCCGTTCCGAATCACCGTCGCCGAGAACGCCAGCACCGATGGCACGGTGGAGGTGGCCCGTCGGATCGCGACAGAACTGCCGGGCATCGAGCTCCTCGTGCTGCCCGAGCCGGGCCGGGGCCGGGCGCTGCGGACGGCGTGGCTGGCGTCCGACGCTCCGGTTCTGGTCTACATGGACGTCGACCTGTCCACCGATCTCGCTGCGTTGCTACCGCTGGTCGCCCCGCTGATCAGCGGGCACTCCGACCTGTCGATCGGCAGCCGGCTGAGCCGATCGTCGCGAGTGGTCCGCGGGCCGAAACGGGAGTTCATCTCACGCAGCTACAACCTGCTGCTACGGCTCACGGGGACGACGTCCCTGTCCGACGCGCAGTGCGGATTCAAGGCCATCCGGGCCGACGCCGCGGAACGGCTGCTGCCGCTGGTCGAGGACGACGGGTGGTTCTTCGACACCGAGCTGCTCTGGCTGGCCGAGCGCGCCGGACTGCGCATCCACGAGGTGCCGGTCGACTGGGTCGACGACCCCGACAGCCGGG